>DATFRM010000247.1:0-2284 GCA_035263265.1 Actinomycetes bacterium | reverse complement strand
GACCCCATCGCCCGGCCTATCGGAGCAGACCCGCGCGTCGATGCTCGCCGCCGCGATACGCGCCGGCGCGGCGGTCGGCTACCGCAATGCCGGCACCGTGGAGTTCCTGGTCGATCTGGATCGACCAGGCGAGTTCTACTTCCTCGAGATGAACACCAGGCTTCAGGTCGAGCACCCGATCACCGAGCTGGTGACCGGGCTGGACCTCGTCGAGGCGCAGCTGCGGATCGCTGTCGGCGACCCCGTCGGGTTCCACCCGGCCATGATCCGTCCGCGCGGGCACGCGATCGAGCTGCGGGTGTACGCCGAGGATCCGAAGCGATTCCTGCCCGGGCCGGGCACGATCACCGCGTGGCGGGAGCCGGCCGGCTCGGGTGTCCGGGTCGACGCCGGCTACGCGGAGGGCAACACGGTGACGCCGTACTACGACCCGCTGCTGGCCAAGCTGTGCGTGTGGGGTCCGGATCGCGCTGGGGCACTGGACCGCGCCAGGTCCGCGGTGACCGGGTTCGTGATCGACGGACCGAAGTGCAATCTGCCGTTCTTTGCCGAGCTCTTCGAGGATGACCAGTTCCGGGCGGGTACGTACGACCTGGGCCTGGTAGATCGGTTGCGCCCGGGCGGGCGTCCGCGCAACCAGGCGCTTGACGTGGTTTGATTCATCGTCGACCCGGGTGGGCGCTGGAGAGGAGCTGCGGTGGCCGAAGAGATTCGTGCGGAGATGGTGGCGAATGTCTGGAAGGTCGTTGTGTCCGAGGGCGACGAGGTCGAAGAAGGCGACACCGTGGTCATCCTCGAGTCGATGAAGATGGAGATCCCGGTGCTCGCTGAGACCTCGGGCCGGGTCACGTCGCTCGAGGTTGCCGAGGGTGATGTCATCCAAGAAGGCGATCTGATCGCCGTCATCGGCTGATACCGGATCCTGGGTCCTGACTGAGTACGCCGTGCTCGACGCAGCGTGCGGTCCAGCCGTGCGGAGTCACCTGGACGACGAGCCGGCGACGGCATTGCGCGCAATAGCGCGGGGGTTCCAGCGTCCGGGCCGCGCGGCACCGCGGGTGCGGGCCCGCCGCCAGCGGCTCCCCGCATCGATCGCAGTAGGGCTCGGCCACGCCCGTAGGGTACGACCATGCCGCTCGAGCCCGGACTCGAAGCCGTACTGACCCATCAGGTCACCGACGCCGACACGGCGCGCGCGCTCGGCAGCGGTGACCTCGCGGTGCTCGGCACGCCGGCCCTGCTCGCACTCGCGGAACAGGCCACGGTCGCGGCGGTCGCACCGGCCGTGCCGCCGGAGTCGAGCACGGTAGGCACCAGGGTGCAGCTCGATCACCTCCGGGCGAGCCCGGTTGGCGCGGTGATCACCGTAACGGCGCGGCTGGTCGCGGTGGATGGGCGAGCGCTGCGGTTCGAGGTCGCCGCCGAGGACGGCGATGGGACGCTGGTCGGTCACGGCGAGATCCGCCGGGTCATGGTCGACCGGGAGCGGTTCCTTGCCCGGCTGCGCTGACCACTCGAGTGCGCACCAATGTCTCCGTGATCACGGTGCTTACGGCACCCATCGCATGATCACGGAAACGAAGGTACGGATTACCGCTACCTTCATTTCCGTGATCACGGGAAAGGTCCGCCGCCCGGCTGGCCGGACCCGCCGTACGGCCAGCCGGGCGGATGCAACCGTCGCTACTAGTTCGGCGGGTCGATCGGCAGCGGCTCCGGCGTGGGCCACGGCATGGGTGCGGGCTGCGGCGGAGCACCGCCACCCTTCGGTAGTACCTGCGGGAACGGGATCCACCGCTGGCCATCCAACGTCTGCAGGTCGCTGACCAGGACACCGGCCGCGGAGACAGTCCACAGCGAGGAGCCGATGACCACCGCACGCCGGATCGACGCGTCGATGAAGCCATCGGACGGTTGGGACTTGTCGACCCGGTTGGCCTGGTGGGCGAGCATGCCGATCTCGTCGATCTTGGCGCCGTTCACCCGCAGCACCAGTGCGGTGCCGCTGCCGACGTAATCGCCGTCCGGTGCGACCTGGTTCACGGGGTACGGGCCTTGCACCGGTACCACGATCGTCTGGTCGTTCGGCCAGTAGAGGAACGCGTGTGGGTCGAACTCGGCCTCCGACGAGGCACCGGACAGCTGGTAGCTCGCCATCCGGCGCGGCGCAGCCGGGTCGCTCACGTCGAACAGTGACACCTGGGTGCCGCGCACCTGACCGTCCGAGCTGGCGTCCTGGCCGACCCCGATGAGGCGGCCCTCGCCGGCCGGGTGCAAGTAGGCG
>DATFRM010000246.1:0-7365 GCA_035263265.1 Actinomycetes bacterium | reverse complement strand
CCGACGGCGGGCTGGGCTCGGCCCCTCCGGCCCGCCGGGTCACCGCCCGTACCCGGGCAAGCAGCTCGTCCACCCCGAACGGCTTGGTGACGTAGTCGTCCGCGCCGGCATCCAGCGCGGCGACCTTGTCCCCGCTCCCGGCCCGCCCGGACAGCACGATGATCGGTACCGCGGTCCAGCCGCGTAGTCCTCGAATGACCTCGGCGCCGTCCATGTCGGGCAGGCCGAGATCGAGCACGATCAGGTCGGGGGCACGCTTCGCAGCGGCATCGAGCGCCGTAGCCCCGCTCGCGGCGAGGTCGACCTCGTACCGGCGCGCTCTGAGGTTGATCCGCAGCGCCCGGAGAATCTGGGGATCGTCGTCGACGACCAGGATCCGGGTCAAGGCCGGTCGCCTCCCCCGGTCGGCTGCGGGCTCGCCGCCGGCGGCTCCGCCGCTCCGGTCGGCTGCGGGCTCCCACCAGGCAGGTCGGGACCTTCGGTCGGCTGCCGGCCCCCCTGCGGTCGGCGGTACAGTCGCTCGACGACGGCACGATCGGTCACCCCGACAGCGTCGGCGCCCGCGGCCGCGTCGGCTTCGATCTCGGCCGACCGCAGGGTCAGCACCATGGTCAATCCGCCGCCCGGGGTCGTCTCCGGGATCAGCGTGCCGCCCATCGCCTCCACCAGACCGCGGGACAGGGCCAGTCCGAGCCCGATCCCGGTGTCGTTGTCCCGGTCGCCGCGGCGCTGGAACGGCAGGAACATCTCCTCCCGCTGGTCCTCCGGAATGCCTGGACCGTAGTCGATGACTCGCAGCTCGACCTGATCGCCATGCTCGCTCGCAGCCACTATCGGCGGCCGATCGGGTGGGCTGAACCGCAGCGCGTTCCCGATCACGTTGACCAGCACTCGCTGGAGCAGCCCAGGGTCGCCGCTGGCCGCGGACAGGTCGTCCGGGATGCGCACCCGAACCGCGCGACCGGCCTCGCCCAGCTCGTCGAGGGCTGCCGGGACCGCATCCTCGAGCCAGATCGATGCGGTCGTGACGCCCAGCACCCCGGCCTGCAGCCGGCTCATGTCCAGCAGATTGCCCACCAGCCGAGCCAGCCGATCCAGCGACTCCCCAGCGGTCGCCAGCAGCTCCTGCTTGTCCGCTTCGCTGAATGCCACCTCCGAGCTGCGTAGCCCGGCTACCGCGGCCATCGCGGATGCCAGCGGGGTGCGCAGGTCGTGGCTGACCGCGGCGAGCAGAGCGGTGCGCATCCGGTCGGCCTCGGCCAGCGGCTTGGCCCTCGCCGCCTCCTCGGCCAGCCGCTGCTGGCGCAGCGCTACCGCTGCCTGAGCCGCGAACGCTTCCACGATCCGCCGATCGGAGGCCGGCAGCGCTCGGCCGGTCAGGGCTAGGACGAGCTCGTCGGTTACCGGAACCGTTGTGTCGGCCCGGCCGGGCGCCGCACAGGGCGGGCCACCCACGCACTCGACTACCCGCCAGTCGTCCGGATCCTCAAGGTAGTCCGGGCTCCGCGGCGTCTCGGCCCGCCACTCCAGCAACGTGACCGCGTCGAGTCCGAACGTCTCCCGCAACCGTTCCAGCACGGCATGTAGTGGCTGGGCACCACGCAGGACGCTGCCTGCCACCGCGGAGAGCATCGACGCTTCGGCACTGGCTTGAGCTGCCTCGCGGGTGCGCCGGGCGGCGAGGTCCACGACCAGACTCACGGCGACCGCAATGACCAGGAACACAACCAGGGCCAGCACGTTCTCCCGCTCGGCCACGGTGAACGTATGGACCGGCGGCGTAAAGAAGAAATTGAGCATGAGGAACGCGGTGACAGCCCCGAACACCGCGGGCCACATCCCACCTACCAGCGCTACAGCGATCACCATCGCCAGGTACAGCAGGATGTTGCTGGGCAGCGACAGTTCGTTGTCCAGGGCGTGCATCACCACGGTCAGCAGCGGCAGGCCGAGCACGGCCAGCGCAAATCCGGCCAGCCGGCGTTGTCCGGACACCGCGGTGGCCACGCCGCCGCGCGGGATTCGCCGGCCACGCCCGATCTGCTCGTGGGTGACCAGGTGCACGTCGATCGCCCCCGACCTGGCCGCCGTGGTGACACCCACGCCGGGTGAGAACAGCTGCGCCAACCGCCCTCGGCGGGACGCGCCCAACACGAGCTGGGTCGCGTTCACCGCCCGCGCGAAGTCGAGCAGTGCGGTTGGAACGTCGCTGCCGACCACCTGGTGGTAGGTGCCACCCAGGCTCTCGACCAGAAGCCGCTGCTTGGCCAGCAGAGCTGGATCTGCGCCGGCCAAGCCGTCCGAGCGGGAGACGTGCACGGCCAGTAGGTCGGCGCCCTTGGTGCGGGCGGCAACCCGGGCTGCCCGGCGGATCAGCGTCTCACCCTCGGGCCCACCGGTCAGCGCGACCACCACCCGCTCCCTGGCCTCCCAGGTGGCGTCGATGTCGTGCTCAGCTCGGTACCGGTCCAGCTGCTCGTCCACCTTGTCGGCCAGCCAGAGCAGGGCGAGCTCCCGCAATGCGGTCAGGTTGCCAATCCGGAAATAGTTCCCAAGTGCCGCGTCGATCTTGTCGGCTGCGTACACGTTGCCGTGCACCATCCGCCGGCGCAGCGCCTCCGGGGTCATGTCGACCAGCTCGACCTGGTCGGCCCGGCGGACGACCTGATCCGGCACGGTCTCCCGCTGGGCGACGCCGGTGATCTGCTCTACCACGTCGTTCAACGACTCGAGATGCTGGATGTTCACCGTGGACAACACGGTGATGCCGGCGACGAGCAGCTCCTCGATGTCCTGCCAGCGCTTCTCGTTGCGCGAGCCTGGCACGTTGGTGTGGGCGAGCTCGTCCACCACCGCGACCTGTGGATGGCGCGCCAGCACCGCATCGACGTCCATCTCGGTAAAGGTCGCGCCGCGGTAGCTGAGGGTGCGGCGCGGCACCACCTCGAGATCCCCGATGAGTGCCTCGGTGTGCGCGCGGCCGTGGCTCTCCACGAAGCCGATCACGACATCGGTGCCGCGGGAGCGACGGCGATGCGCCTCTTCCAACATCGCGTATGTCTTCCCCACGCCGGGCGCGGCGCCGAGGTAGATACGGAGCTGGCCGCGTGCCATGACTCGATCCTCCCGCACCAGCGCCCGAGCCGCCCGGGTCAACTCAGCCGCCCGGGAACTCGCGATCCAGCGCCAGGTTGAGCTCGAGCACGTTCACCGCCGGGGCGCCCATGAAGCCGAGCCACCGCCCGGTGGTGTACTGCTTGATCAGCCGCTCGATCGTGGCGGGGTCGGTGCC
This sequence comes from Actinomycetes bacterium, assembly GCA_035263265.1. GTDB lineage: Bacteria > Actinomycetota > Actinomycetes > JAKEEW01 > JAKEEW01 > DATAFN01. The sequence goes on along the minus strand of DATFRM010000246.1, from coordinate 4,073 downwards.
GCGCTCCCCGGCGATCCGCGGCGCCTGCAGGCGGGCGTAGGCGACGCTGATATCCGGATCGAGACCGCTGCCGCTGGCGGTAACGGCGTCGGCGGGCACAACCGGCGGGTCGGGTGCCGAGCCCCGGATCGGCGTGAGCACGCCACCGGAGTAGTCCCCGCCCGGTTCCGCGCACTCCACCGTAACGCCGTGGTACGCGCCGATGAACGGCGCCGCCGGACACGGCTGGTTCACGCTGACCACCCTGGTCACCGGTCCGGTGAGCCCGTCCCGGTAAAACACCCGAAGCACCGCGCCCACCCCGTCGGGCGTGCAGAACGGCCGGCTGCCATCCACACTCTCGAGCTGCCCGATCGCCAGACTGCGGGCGCAGACCTGGGTGAGCAGGCTCTGGGACGCATCGTCCGGGTTGGTCGCGAGGGTGTCCTCCATACTCTCCGGGCCGAGGTTGCTGGCCGCCGTGGAGGTGGGGTCGTAGCCGTCTCCGGCGGCCGACGGCCGGCTCTGGAAGTATCTCGGGATCGGGTTGCCATCCGCGTCGGTGAACAGCTGACCGATGATCCGGCTACCCACCGTGGTGCCGTCCGCGGACTTGAGCAGCGAGCCGTTCGCCGTGTCCCGGAGCCCGGGCAGCTGTGCAACCCCGGTTATCAGCAGCGGGTAGGCCAGCCCGGTCAGCACGGTGAGCACGAGCAGCGCGCGCAGCGCGGCCAGGTGCTGAGCAATCCAATTAGGTAGCCGCATCACGAGATCCCTGGGATGAACTGGACGGCCAGCAAGTCGATGAGCTTGATGCCGATGAAGGGCACGATCACGCCGCCGAGCCCGTAGATCCACAAGTTGCGTTTCAGCAGGGCCGACGCGCTGCTTGGCCGGTAGCGCACACCACGCAGGGCGAGCGGGATCAGCGCGATGATGATCAGCGCGTTGAAGATCACCGCAGACAAGATCGCCGAAGTCGGCGATGCCAGCTGCATGACGTTCAGTGCGTCGAGGGTGGGGTAGACCGCCGCGAACATCGCCGGGATGATCGCGAAGTACTTCGCGATGTCGTTGGCGATGGAGAACGTCGTGAGCGCGCCGCGGGTGATGAGCAGCTGCTTGCCGATCTCCACGATCTCGATCAGCTTGGTCGGATCGGAGTCGAGGTCGACCATGTTGCCGGCCTCCTTCGCCGCCGAGGTGCCGGTGTTCATCGACACCCCGACGTCGGCCTGGGCCAGCGCGGGCGCGTCGTTGGTGCCGTCACCCGTCATCGCGACGAGCTTGCCGCCCTCCTGCTCCCGTCTGATCAGAGCGAGCTTGTCCTCCGGCTTGGCCTCGGCGAGGAAGTCGTCCACCCCGGCCTCGTCGGCGATCGCCTTCGCGGTCAGCGGGTTGTCGCCGGTAATCATCACGGTCCGGATGCCCATCCGGCGCATCTCGTCGAAGCGCTCCCGCATGCCCTGCTTGACGATGTCCTTGAGGTGGATGACACCGAGCGCTCGGGCGGGCTGACCGTGGATGTGCTCGGCGACTACCAACGGGGTACCTCCGGTAGCCGAAATACCGTCAACCGCGGGTCCGACGTCGTCTGTCGGGTGTCCACCGTTGTCCCGCACCCACTTCATCACCGCGGCTGCGGCGCCCTTGCGGATGCGCCGGGTCCCTGACCCGTTCAGATCGATGTCGACACCCGACATCCGGGTCTCCGCACTGAACGCCACGAAATGGCTGTGCGGCATGACTCCTTCTTCGCGCGCCCGCAACCCGTAGCTGCGCTTGGCAAGGACCACGATGGACCGGCCCTCCGGTGTCTCGTCGGCCAGGCTGGACAGCTGCGCGGCGTCCGCCACCTCCTGCGCCGGAACTCCGTTGACCGGCAGGAACTCGGTAGCCTGTCGATTGCCAAGCGTGATCGTTCCGGTCTTGTCGAGCAGCAAGGTGTTGACGTCGCCCGCGGCCTCGACCGCGCGCCCACTCATTGCCAGCACGTTGCGCTGTACCAGCCGGTCCATCCCGGCGATGCCGATCGCGGACAGCAGCGCGCCAATCGTGGTCGGGATCAGGCACACGAGCAGCGACACCAGCACAATGCCGGTGACGCCATTGTCGTTGAGCGCGAGGGTGTCCGGGGCGGCCGCCTGCCAGTCCTTTGCGTAGACCGCCATCGGCTGCAGCGTCACCACCCCGAGCAGGAAAATGATCGTGAGCGCGGCAAGCAAAATGTTCAGCGCGATCTCGTTCGGGGTCTTCTGCCGGTTCGCACCCTCGACCAACGCGATCATCCGATCGATGAAGCTCTCGCCCGGCCGTTGCGTGATCTCCACCACAATCCGGTCGGACAGCACCTTGGTGCCGCCGGTGACCGCGGACCGGTCACCGCCGGACTCGCGGATCACCGGAGCCGACTCGCCGGTGATGGCCGACTCGTCGACGCTGGCAATCCCCTCGACGACATCACCGTCACCGGGAATGACCTGGCCGGCCTCCACCACGACGATGTCACCCCGGCGCAGGTCGCCGGCCGGGACCAGCTCTTCCGCATACGTTGTCGATCCCGCGGTCCAGCCGGACAGTCGGCGCGCCATCGTGTCTTGCTTGGCCCGGCGCAGCGTCTCCGCCTGGGCCTTCCCCCGGCCCTCGGCCACCGCCTCGGCCAGGTTCGCGAACACTACGGTGAGCCACAGCCAGACCGTGATCAGCCAGGCGAACACACTGGGATCGGCGATCGAGAGCACGGTGGTGAACACCGCACCGATCTCGACGATGAGCATGACCGGGTTACGCCAGAGGCTCGCGGGGTTCAACTTTCGTAGCGCATCGGGCAGCGATCGCCACAGCTGCTTGGGGTCGAGCAGCCCCGCGCCGACCCGGCCCGGCATTGTCGTCTCAGACATCGATCACTCTCTACAGTCCCTCGGCCAGTGGGCCGAGAGCGAGCGCGGGCAGGAATGTCAGCGCGATCAGGATCACCAGGACGCCGACGACCATGCCGACGAACAGGGGTCGGTGTGTGGGCAGCGTGCCCGCAGTGTCGGGCACCGGCTTCTGCATTGCGAGCGAGCCGGCCAGCGCGAGCACTAGCACGATCGGCAGGAACCGGCCGAGCAGCATGGCCAGGCCGAGTGCGGTATCCCACCACGGGGTGTTGACGGTGAGTCCGGCGAAGGCCGAGCCGTTGTTGTTGCTGGCAGAGGTGAACGCGTAAAGCACCTCGGAGAAACCGTGCGGCCCGACGTTGAGCGCGGTACTGCTGTTTCCGGTCGCCAGTGCCGCGGCCGTGCCCATCAAGACCAGCGATGGAGTGATCAGGAAGTACAGCGAGGCCAGCTTCATCTCGCCGGCCCCGATCTTCTTCCCGAGGTACTCCGGGGTTCGGCCGACCATCAGCCCGGCTACGAACACCGTGATTACGGCGATCACCAAGATGCCGTAGAGTCCGGCGCCCACCCCGCCGGGCGCAACCTCACCGAGCATCATGTTGGAGATCGGGATCATGCCGCCGAGCGCGGTGTACGAGTCGTGGAACGAGTCCACCGCGCCGGTTGAGGTCAAGGTGGTGGCCGCCGCAAACGTGGCCGAGTTCGAGACGCCGAACCTGATCTCCTTGCCCTCCATCGCGGCGCCGACCGCCTGCGGCACAGTGCCGTTTCCGGCCAGCTCGAAAGCGTTGACCGCGGCGACGCTGACCAGCGCGAGGATCACCATCGCGGCGACGATCGCGTAGCCCTGCCGGTTCTGTCCGACCATCCGGCCGAACACCCTTGGCAGGCTGAACGGGATGCACAGCAGCAGGAATATCTCCAGCCAGTTCGTCCAGCTGGTCGGGTTCTCGAACGGGTGCGCGGAGTTGGCGTTCAATGGTCCGCCACCGTTCGTGCCCAGCTCCTTGATGACCTCTTGGCTCGCGAACGGACCGCCGGCGATCAGCTGGGTCGCGCCTTCGAGCGTCGTCCCCTCGGTGAAGCCGTGGAGGTTCTGGATCATCCCTTGGCTGACGAAGATCAGCGCGAACACGATCGAGATCGGGAGCAGCACGCGCGTGACGGTGCGGACGAGGTCGACCCAGAAATTGCCGATCGTCGCCGACC
>DATFRM010000245.1:0-2175 GCA_035263265.1 Actinomycetes bacterium | reverse complement strand
TTGTGCGATGTCGAGTGAGGCCAGCGGTAGTGCGGTGGTGTTGCTCATGACGGATCCCTTCTCGGGTTGTTCCACGGTGTCGGCGAGCCGCAGCAGGCTGTCGGCCCATTGGTCGGCATAGGGGCGCATCCAGCGTTCGTACGCTGCGCGCAGCGGCACGCCGTTGAGGTAGTTCCAGCGCTCCCGGCCACGTCGCCTGACCAGGACCAGCTCGGCGTGCTCGAGCACACCCAAGTGCTTCATCACCGCGAACCGGGTGAGCGCGGGGAACGACTCGGCCAGATCACCGGTCGTCCGAGGCTGGTCGCGCAACAGATCGAGGATGGCGCGCCGGGTGGGATCGGCCAGCGCCTTCCAGACCAGATCAGAGGCGGGTGGCACGGCTAGCTCCTTAGGTGACTGAGTTGTCACGTGACTAGATAGTCACCTATAACGCGAGTCGTGTCAAGAGCGCTGTGCCAGAAACCGTAGAGCGGGGGCTAGCCGGGGAGTACGGCCTCGATCGCGCTGACCACGCCATCGGACTCCGGCTCGGTCCGGGTCCGGAACCGGGCTGTCACCTGCCCGTCCGCGGATACCACGAACTTCTCGAAGTTCCACTTGACGTCCCCGGCCTCGCCCTTGCTGTCCGCGGTGGTGGTGAGCAGCTGGTAGAGCGGGTGCCGGCCAGGCCCGTTGACCTCGACCTTCTCGGTGAGCGGGAACGTGACGCCGTAGTTGACCGAGCAGAACGTGGCTATCTCGTCGGCGGTGCCGGGCTCCTGGCCGCCGAACTGGTTGCACGGAACCCCGAGCACGGTCAAGCCACGATCCTGGTACTGCTCATGCAGCCGCTCCAGGCCCGCATACTGCGGGGTGAACCCGCACTCCGACGCGACGTTCACGATCAGAGCGGCCCGGCCTTTCAGCGCGGAGAGGGCCATCGGCCGGTTGTCGAGCGTCCGGATCGGGATCTCATACAGGGCCATGACGGCAATGTATTACGCGGCCTAGGGTGCAGCCATGGCGGTAGCCGCCGGAGATCACCGGCTCGGACCCGAGTACGGCCAGATGTTGCTTCGGACCTCTCGCGACGGCCTGGCCGCGCAGGCCGGCCACGACCTCACCATCGAGGTGACCCGCTGGTCCGGCCGGCTGGCCGTGGCGGACGACGGGCGGCAGGCCGAGCTGGCCGTCGTGATCGACCTCCGCTCGCTGGTCGTGCTGACCGGCACCGGCGGGATCAAGCCACTGACCGACCGCGACCGCCGCGAGATTGTCGCCACCGCAGGCAAGGTGCTGCTGACCGACCGCTACCCGGAGGCGAGGCTCGAAGCGAGCTCGTTCGAGCCGGACACATCCGGGACCGATGAAGCGCGGTGGCGCGGCGTCCTGACCGGGACGCTCACCATCCGGGACCGGTCGGGGCCGGTGCGGCTCGACGTCACGGGAGGCGGCGGGGACCGTTATCGGGCGACGGCTACCGTCGTGCAGTCGGACTACGGGATCAAACCGTATACGGCGTTTCTCGGCGCACTCCGGGTGCGCGACGCGGTCGACATCGAGGTGGAGCTCGACCTGTCCGGGCCGCAGACACCGCCACCGAAACGGCCCTGATCAGCCGATTTAGAGCCTGGTCGCTGGTAATGTCCAGCACCGTGAAGCTGGATCCCGAGCGAACCGCTCTGGTTCTCATCGACCTGATGCCGCGCATCGTCGGGTTGAAGACCGCGCCGCATACCGGCGACACCGTGCTCGCCGGGTGCCTGCGGATGGCCGATGCATTCCGGGCGGTGTACGCGCCGGTAGTGACCGTGCGGGTCGAGCGACCGAACGTGGACAAGCAGCCGCCGGGGAGCGAACTGGTGCCGGCCGTGGCCGAGCGCAGTGACGTCGAGGTGGTCAAGCGCAGCTGGGGTGCGTTCTACGGCACCAACCTGAACGCCGCGCTGGGGGCCCGCGGCATCAAGACGATCGTGCTGGGTGGCATCGCCACCAATATGGGCGTCGAGTCGACCGCCAGAGCGGCCGCCGACCACGGCTACCAACTGGTGTTCGTGGAGGACGCGATGACCGGCCTGGACTCGGACGCGCACAAGTTCGTGGTCGACTACATCTTCACTAGGCTCGGTACGGTCAGTGGCGTTGACGAGGTCATCGCCGCCGTGTCGGACGGACCCGGCTGACCTAGCCCTC
>DATFRM010000244.1:0-7921 GCA_035263265.1 Actinomycetes bacterium | reverse complement strand
GGTCGCCTCGTCGACCGGTGCCAGGACCGGCATTTCCATGGGGACCTGCTCTGGAACGACCGGGGACGAGGCCGGCGCCTTGTCTGGCCGGACGAACACAGAGGCCGGCTCGGGTACCTCTGCGGCAAAGCGGTTGGCGATCTCGATCGGGTCGGGTGTCTTGTCCTCGGTCTGATCGACCGTTTCAGCCGACTCGACGGTTGCCACCGGCACCGGCTCTGCGGGTGCCTCGACGTCCGGCACAGTGGTGTCGTCGGTGCTGGGATCGCGCTCTGCCTCGGCTACCGAGGCATCGTCGTCCGGCTGGCCGGCGTCGACCTGATGCTCAGCTTGGCGGGTGTCGGGCTGATCCGCAGCCTGATCGGCGCCGGGCTCGTCGGCGCCGGGCTCGTCGGCGGCAACCTGATCGACGTCGGCTGTACCGCCGGGCTCGTCTACCTCGGCCTGGCCGTCGGGCTGATCGGCGTCCGGCTGACCATCGGGGGAGTCACCATTTTCCCGATCGTCCGTAGTTGCGACGATCTCGCGGTCCTCGCCCGCGGCAGCGGATCCGTTGTGGTCCAGGACGGGGACATCCACCGCGCCGGCGGCTTCCATGTCCGGCGTGTCTACCTGAGTACTGTCAGCGACCGTGGCATCCCCCTTGCTGCCATCGGCCGGATCGGGTCCGGAGCCGTTCGCACTGGGGCGAACGGGCCGCCGCTCCCGAGCCGACATTGCCTTTCTACTCCGCCTGTTGGACGGAGCCTGGTCATCGGTAACCGGCTCTGACTTGGCTACCTTAGCCGCCGAACGCTTCCGACTCGACAGCCCTGCCGATGTTCTCCGTGTGGACCGGCCGGACGAGTCCGGTGCGCTCACGGGTAATCCTCCTCGGTTCAGTCTGGCGCCGTATCCGCCGTGTCATCGTCAGCCTCGGCGTTACGGGCGACTGCTACCACACTGTCACCCCCAGCCAAGTTGATAAGCCTTACCCCCATCGTGTCACGTCCAGTCACCCGCGGGTCGTCTTCCTTGATTCGGGTGCGGATCACCCCGCCGCTGCTGGTAATTGCGAGAACCTCGTCTCCGACTTGGACGATCAGCGAACCGACAAGGTTGCCTCGATCCTCGGTAACTCTCGCCGCGATCAGTCCGTAGCCGCCCCGGCCCTGTGGCCGGTACTCCTCGACCGGGGTCCGCTTGATGTAGCCGCCCTCGGTCGCCACGACGAGACACATGCCGGCGTGCGCCACGTCCATGGACAGCAACTCGTCGCCGTCCCGGAACCGCATCCCGATCACGCCGGAGGTAGCCCGGCCCATCGGCCGGAGCTGATCGTCGCTGGCGGTGAACCTGATCGACATCGCCTTCCGGGAGACCAGCAGTAGGTCGTTGTCCGGCCCGACCAGCTGGGCCGAGATCAGCTCGTCGTCGTCGCGTAGGTTGATCGCGATGATGCCGCCGGTGCGTGGCGAGTCGTACTCGGTGAGCCGGGTCTTCTTCACCAATCCGCGCTTGGTAGCCAGTACCAGATACGGCGCCACCTCGTAGTCGCGCAGGTCGAGGACCTGAGCGATCCGCTCGTCCGGCTGGAAGGCGAGCAGGTTCGCCACATGCTGGCCCCGGGCATCCCGGGTGCCTTCGGGCAGCTCGTACGCCTTCGCCCGGTATACCCGCCCCTTGTTGGTGAAGAACAAGATCCAGTGGTGGGTGGTAGTCACAAAGAAGTGCTCGACGATGTCGTCCTGGCGCAGCGTCGCTCCGCGCACGCCCTTGCCGCCGCGCTTCTGTGACCGGTAGAGGTCGGCCTTGGTCCGCTTCGCGTACCCGCCGCGAGTGATCGTAACGACCACGTCCTCCTCGGCGATGAAGTCCTCGACGTTCATGTCCCCGTCGTAGGGGATGAGCTGGGTCCGCCGCTCGTCTGCGAACTTGTCCACGATCTCGCCCAGCTCGGTCGAGATGATCTCTCGCTGCCGAGACGGAGAAGCCAGGATCGCGTTGTACTCGTCGATCATGGACATGAGCTCGTCGTACTCGTTCGTCAGCTTCTGGCGCTCGAGTGCGGCAAGTCGGCGCAGTTGCATGTCCAGGATGGCGGTGGCCTGGATCTCGTCGATCTCCAGCAGTTCCATCAGCCCGACTCGCGCGGCGTCGACCGTGGCGCTCGCCCGGATCAGCGCGATCACCTCATCGAGCCGGTCCAGTGCCTTGAGCAAGCCGCGCAGGATGTGCGCACGTTCCTCGGCCTTGCGCAGCCGGAACCTGGTCCGGCGCTGGATGACGTCGATCTGGTGCTCGACCCATAGCCGGACGAACGCGTCCAGCGAGAGCGTCCGCGGCACCCCGTCGACTAGGGCGAGCATGTTCGCGCCGAACGTGTCCTGCAGTTGGGTGTGCTTGTACAGGTTGTTGAGCACGACCTTCGCCACGGCGTCGCGCTTGAGCACGATGACCAGTCGCTGGCCGGTTCGCGCCGAGGTCTCATCCTTGACGTCGGCAATCCCGGCGACCCGGCCGTCCTTGACCAGATCGGCGATCTTCAACGCGAGGTTGTCCGGGTTGACCTGATACGGCAGTGCGGTGACGACCAGGCAGGTGCGGTTGTTGATCTCTTCGATGTCGACCACCGCGCGCATGGTGATCGAGCCGCGGCCGGTGCGGTAGGCGTCCTCGATGCCGCGCCGGCCGACGATGAGCGCCGCGGTCGGGAAGTCCGGCCCCGGCACCCGCTCCATCAGTGCGGCAAGCAGTTCCTCGCTGGTCGCCTCCGGGTTCTGCAGATACCACTGGATGCCGGCGCCGATTTCGCGCAGGTTGTGCGGCGGGATGCTGGTAGCCATCCCCACCGCGATCCCGGACGAGCCGTTGACCAGCAGGTTGGGAAACCTGCTTGGCAGAACCACGGGCTCCTGCGACCGGCCGTCGTAGTTCGGGCCGAAGTCGACGGTGTCCTCGTCGATGTCGCGGACCATCTCCATGGCCAGCTTCGTCAGCCGGCACTCGGTGTAGCGCATCGCCGCGGCCGGGTCATTGCCCGGCGAGCCGAAGTTTCCGTTGCCGTCGACCAGCGGGTAGCGCAGCGACCATGGCTGCGCCATCCGGACCAGCGTGTCGTAGATCGCGCTGTCGCCGTGCGGGTGGTAGTTCCCCATCACCTCGCCCACCACGCGGGCGCACTTGAAGTAGCCGCGGTCGGGGCGATAGCCGCCGTCGTACATCGCATACAGCACTCGGCGATGCACCGGCTTGAGCCCGTCGCGCACGTCCGGCAGCGCCCGCCCGACGATGACACTCATCGCGTAGTCGAGATAGCTGCGCTGCATCTCGACTTCGAGGCCGACCGGCTCGATCCGGTCTGCCGGGGTGGTGATGTCGGTCACGGTCGATGGGTCCTTTCGGCGGCCCTGGTTTCGGTGGGCCTAGGTTCTTGGCTGGGTCTGGATCCGGCCTGGATCCCGAACGGAGCCTAGATATCGAGGAAACGGACGTCCTTGGCGTTGCGCTGGATGAAGTTGCGACGGGCTTCGACGTCCTCGCCCATGAGCACGCTGAACAGCTCGTCCGCCTGGGCCGCGTCGTCGAGGGTGACCTGAAGAAGAACTCGGTTGTCCGGATCCATCGTGGTATTCCAGAGCTCGACCGCCGGCATCTCGCCGAGTCCCTTGTTCCGGGAGATCCCGTCGTTGCGCCGCGGGTCGGGTCTGCCCGCGGCCAGCCCGGCCTCGATCAACGCGTCCCGCTCGCGGTCGGAGAACGCGTATTCCACGACATCGCCACGACGATCCCACCGGATCTTGTACAGCGGCGGCTGCGCGAGAAAGACGTGTCCGGCCTCGACCAGCGGCCGCATAAACCGGAACAGCAGGGTGAGCAGGAGGGTGCGGATGTGCTGGCCGTCCACATCGGCGTCGGCCATCAGGATGATCTTGTGATACCGGAGCTTGGAGATGTCGAACTCGTCGTGGATGCCGGTGCCGAGCGCGGTGATGAGCGCCTGGACCTCGTTGTTCTGCAGCACCTTGTCGATGCGGGCCTTCTCGACGTTGAGGATCTTCCCGCGGATCGGCAGGATCGCCTGGGTCATCGGGTCGCGGCCGCCCTTGGCCGAGCCACCCGCGGAGTCTCCCTCAACGATGAACAGCTCGCAGCGGGCTGGATCGGTGATCTGACAATCGGCCAGCTTGCCGGGCAGCGACCCGGACTCGAGCAGGTTCTTGCGCCTGGTCAGCTCGCGCGCCTTCCGAGCGGCCATCCGCGCGGTCGCGGCTTGGATCGACTTGCGGATGATGTCCTGGGCGTCGCCCGGGTGGCGCTCGAACCAGTCGGCCAGCTGGTCATTGCAGATCTTCTGGACGAACGTCTTGGCCTCGGTGTTGCCGAGCTTGGTCTTGGTCTGGCCCTCGAACTGCGGCTCCGCCAGCTTGACCGACACGATCGCGGTCAGGCCCTCCCGGATGTCCTCGCCGGCGAGGTTCTCGTCCCGCTCCTTGAGCAGCTTCTTGTCCCTGGCGTACTTGTTGACCAAGCTGGTCAGCGCCGCCCGGAAGCCTTCCTCGTGGGTGCCACCCTCATGGGTGTTGATCGTGTTGGCGAATGTGTAGACACCCTCGGAGTACTGCGAGTTCCACTGCATGGCGATCTCCGCGGAGATCCCCTTCTCGGCATCCTCGGCACCGAAGTCGATGACCGTCTTGTGGACCGGCTCGCCCTTGGTGGCGTTGATGTGCCGGACGAAGTCGGCGATTCCGCCGTCGTAGCGGTAGGCGACGCGGCGGCCGCCGTTCTCCCCGGTCTCGTCCGCGCGCTCATCGATCAGCTCAATGGTCAGGCCGCGGTTGAGGAAGGCCATCTCCTGAAGGCGCCTGGCCAGCGTGTCGAAGGAGTACTGCGTGGTCTCGAAGAGGTCCGGGTCGGCCCAGAACGTGATTGTGGTGCCGGTCTCCTTTGTCGGCTCGCCGCGAAGGAGGTCGGTGACCGGCTTGGACATCTCGTAGAGCTGCGACCACTCGAAGCCGTCGCGCTTGATCTCCACCTCGAGCCGGGTGGACAGCGCGTTGACCACTGAAACGCCGACACCGTGCAAGCCGCCGGAAACCGCGTAACTGCCACCGCCGAACTTGCCACCGGAGTGCAGCGTGGTCAGCACCACCTCGACCGCGGGCCGGTGCTCGACCGGATGCTCGTCGACGGGAATTCCCCGGCCGTTGTCGATCACCCGGACTCCGCCGTCGGCGAGGAGGGTCACCTCGATGTGGTCGCAAAAGCCGGCCAACGCTTCATCGACGGAGTTGTCCACTACCTCTTGGACAAGGTGATGCAGGCCCCGCTCGCCGGTGGAACCGATATACATGCCGGGCCGCTTGCGGACGGCATCCAGTCCCTCGAGAACGGTGATAGCACTGGCGTCATAATGGTCGCGGGCGAAGCTCTTGCTCGCGCTGTCTGTCACGTGATTCCTCTGTCTGGCACAACTCGACCTAGACCCTGGCGGAACCGGGTCGAGCAGTGATCGTTTCGTACGCCGCTTGCCGACGGCTCAATACCTCGTCAATTCTACCGGGCGACGCGGGTAGATGCCGCCTGTAGGGCTACTCACGCCGTCCGTGGCGTAAGAACTACCCGGGTGATGGATCCCCCCACGCGGAGTGGACGGGAATCGCCCGTTCGGCCAACGGACGGGTTGGTTTCGGCGGGTTGCCGGGTAGCTCAAGGCGACTGGTGGTTGTGTACCTAATTCCGGTCAATTGTCCGTGCGGTGGGCACGCCTGCGGTCCGGGGATCGGCCGTAGGTGTCCCGCGGACCCCGGCTTCCCGGCGCCGACCGGCGTCCCTTCCGCCAGGACGGCGCGGTCGGGCCCTTCACCACCACGGCCTTGACAACACCGTGGCCGAGTTCGGTGTTCAGCGCGCGAACCAACTGCGGCGCGAGGTAGCGCAGCTGGGTTGCCCACGCCGTCGAGTCGGCGATCACAACCAACTCGCCGTCCGTATAGCTCTCGGGCTGGCAGTGCGCGGCGAGCTCGGCGCCGACGATCTCGGTCCACCGCCCCATAACGCCGCCGACCGCCGCATCTGTCTCCCAACCTCGATCCGTCAGCAACCGACCGATCGCCTGGCCCAGCGGCTGGGGATCGCGGTCGTCTGCCCCCGCCCCGCTGCGGGTGGACGCGGCCGCGCGCTTTGCCTTGCGTTCCGCCGGTGCGGCCAGACCGCGCTTGGCCGCCGCGGCTCGAGCGGCGGACAGGGCCGCCTTGGCCAGGTCGATACCGGATTCCGGCTGCGACTGCGGTGCGCGCGCCGGCTCCGGGTCCATGCCGGGGGGTGGTTGCTGCTCCTCCGCGCCGGCGGTCGACTGCTCGTCTGGTCGGTCGGTAGGCAGGTCAGGGGACACGGCCGGCGCCTATCCTGGGCCTTGGCCGGTCAGCGGACACGGGTGACCATCCCCGCCATAACATCGAACCGCGCGCCTTGCAACCGTTCGGGGATGTCCGCGGGCACCGCGGCTGTGATCAGTACTTGCTCGGCACGGCCAACCAGCTCGGCCAACCGCCCTCGTCGATCGGTGTCCAACTCGGCAAAGACATCGTCGAGGATCAGTACCGGCTCACCGCCATCCGATCGGAGCAACTCGTATGCGGCAAGGCGCAGGGCGAGCGCAAGCGCCCACGCCTCACCGTGGCTGGCGTAGCCCCGGGCCGGGAGCGAGCCGAGCTTGAGCAACAGATCGTCTCGATGCGGGCCATGAAGGCTGACGCCGCGCTCGATCTCATCTGCCCTGGCCGCAGCCATCGCGGCGACCAGCGCCGCCTCGAGCAGGGCACGGTCAGTCAAGGCCGCCGACTCGGCCGGGAGGCTCGATCGGTATTCGAGGACCGCTGGTCCACCACCAGGCGCTACCGACTCGTATGTCTTGTCAACAAGTGGCCGAATCGACTCGACCAATTCGAGCCGGGCCGCCAGGAGCTCGGCGCCGGTGCGGGCCAGGTGGCCGTCCCAGACGTCGAGGGTGCGCAGATCTGCGACACTGCGGCCGCCGCGCCGAGCGGTTGCCGCGGTCTTGAGCAGGGCGTTGCGCTGCTTGAGAATTCGCTCGTAGTCGTGCCGAACTCCGGCGAACCGCGGCGCCCTGGCTACCAGCAGGTCGTCCAGGTACCGCCGGCGATCACTGGGATCGCCCTTGACCAGCGCGATGTCCTCCGGCGCGAACAAGACGGTGCGCAGAGCGCCCAGCGCTTCCCGGGCCCGAGGCAATGTTGCCCGGTTGAGCCGGGCTCGGTTCGCCTTACCGGGATTGATCTCCAGCTCGACGAGCAGGGTGCGGCCGTCCCGGACGATCTCGCCCCGGATCACGGCTCGAGGAGCACCCGACCGGACCAGCGGCGCATCGATCGCGACCCGATGGCTGGTCTGGCTGGCCAGGTAGCCGATCGCCTCGATCAGGTTGGTCTTGCCCTGACCGTTCGGACCGGCGAAAACCGTGACACCCGCGTCGAGTGCCACGTCCGCGATCTCGTACGAGCGGAACTCAACCAGCGACAATGTGGCCAGGTGCATCGCGGCATCAGCCGCCGGTTGGACCGGCTGGTGTGGTTCCGCCCGGTTCGGGGGTCACCGCGTGCCCGCCGAACTGGTTACGCAGCGCGGCGATGACCTTCATCGCCGGCGAGTCCTCCTGCCGGGAGGCGAATCGGCTGTAGAGCGCGGCGGTGATCGCGGGCAGCGGCACGGCGTGTTCGATCGCGGCCTCCACCGTCCACCGTCCCTCGCCCGAGTCCTCGACATAGCCGCGCAGATTCGCCAGCTCGGGGTCCTGGTCGAGGGCCCGGTCGAGCAGATCGAGCAGCCACGACCGGATGACCGTTCCCTCTCGCCAGGATTTGAAGACGGCCGGAACGTCGTGCACGACGTCCGTCGCGGTGAGGAGCTCATAGCCCTC
>DATFRM010000243.1:0-9209 GCA_035263265.1 Actinomycetes bacterium | reverse complement strand
AACCACGCCAATGTGGACTCGGACGAGGTTCTGTTCTACGTGGGTGGCGATTTCATGTCGCGCAAGGGCGCCGGCATCGAGCTCGGCTCGATCTCGCTGCACCCGAGCGGGTTCACTCACGGGCCGCAGCCGGGCTCGGTGGAGGCCTCGATCGGCAAGGAAGCGACCGATGAGCTGGCGGTCATGGTCGATACGTTTCGGCCGCTCGAGCTCGGCGATGCGGCGCTGGCCTGCGAGGACTCGGCCTACGCCTGGACCTGGGCCGGCCGCCGCAACGGCGGAGCGGATTCCACCTCCGGCTGAGCGCCTCCCGCCCGTTGCTCGTTGCCGGGCCGGTACGCCCGGTTCTTACTGCTTGTTGCGGTATTTGCGCACCGAGAGCGGGATGAAGATGGCCAGGATCAGCAGGCACCAGCCAATCGAGACCGGCACCGCATGCTCGATCGGGAACGCCGGATCCGTGATCGGGTTCGGATTGCCGAACAGATCCCGGACCGCCGCCGTGACCGCGCTGATCGGGTTCCAGTTCGCCACTACCTGAAGCCAGTCGGGCAGCGTGTCGACCGGAACGAACGCGTTGGACAGGAACGTCAGCGGGAACAGCCAGCCGACCTGGTCGGGCATCCTCGACGCGATCGAGTGGCAACTTCCCAGCCGGGCGGCCTCCATGCGTGTACCGGGGATCGCGGTTGAGCGGGTCCGGGTGCAGGGTCAGTTCCTGGGTGCCTAGAACAACCGGTCCGCAACGTTGTCGACGCCGCGCAGCAGGTCGTAGTCGAGCGTCACACAACCGATGCCGCGGTCCGTGGCAAGTACTTTGGCCTGCGGTTTGATCTCCTGGGCGGCCAGGATGCCGCGGACTGGAGCGAGCAGCGGGTCGCGGTTGAGCAGGTCGAGGTACCGCGTCAACTGCTCCACGCCGTCCAGCTCACCGCGGCGCTTGACCTCGATCGCGACCGCGGCACCCGATCCATCGCGGCACAGGATGTCCACCGGGCCGATGGCGGTCGGATGCTCACGCCGGATCAGGGTCCAGCCTGCGCCTAGCGTCTCCATGTTCGCCGCGAGCAGCTCCTGCAGGTGCGCCTCGACTCCGTCCTTGGACAGTCCTGGATCGACGCCGAGTTCGTGCCGCGAATCGTGCGCGATGCGGTCGATCGTGATGATCAGCTGCTCACCGGTCCGGTTCGACACCGTCCACACCCCGCCGTCCTCGCGCAGGGTGCACGGCGGGCTCATCCAGTTCAGCGGCTTGTAGGCGCGGTCGTCGGCGTGGATCGACACGGAGCCGTCCGCCTTGACCAAGATCAGCCGGGTGGCCAGGGGTAGATGGGCGGACAGCCGGCCGCGGTAGTCGACCGAGCAGGTAGCGATGACCAGGCGCACGCGGCCATTGTGCCGGGCCATGGCACACTGGCCGGCCATGGCGCGAGAGTTCACCAAGGTGGGGGTTGTCGGGCTCGGCACCATGGGCGCTGGGATCGCCGAGGTCTTCGCCCGCAACGGCATCGCCGTGGTGGGAATCGAGCAGTCCGCCGACTGGCTGGAGCACGGCCGGGACAATCTGCGGCGATCCACCGACCGGGCGGTCGGTCGCGGAAAGCTGACCAAGGAGGCACAGCACGAGATCCTCGGCCGGATCCTGCTCACCACCGACACCAACGCGCTGGCCGACGTCGATCTGGTCGTCGAGGCGGTACCGGAGCGGCTCGAGCTCAAGCAGGAGGTGTTCGGAGCACTTGACGAGGTCTGCCGACCGGAGGCGGTGCTGGCGACGAACACGTCCTCGCTTCCGGTGACCAGGATCGGGATCGGGTCGCGGCATCCGGGCCGGGTACTCGGGATGCACTTCTTCAACCCGGCCACCGTGCTGAAGCTGGTCGAGGTGGTGAGCACCGACCACACCGACGCCGGGCTGGCCGACGACATCGCCGCGTTCGCGTCCCGGCTCGGCAAGGTGCCGGTCGTGGTCGGGGACCGGGCCGGGTTCGTCGCGAACGCGCTGCTGTTCGGATACCTGAACCAGGCGATCAAGCTGGCCGAGTCGGGCTCAGCCGGATACGACGAGATCGACGCCGCGATGACCAAGGGCGCCGGCCTGCCGATGGGACCGTTCGCCCTGCTCGACCTCATCGGCCTGGACACCGCGCAGGAGATCCTGCGGACCATGCACGCCGACACCGGCGACGATCGGCACGATCCGGCTGCGAGCCTCCGGGCCCTGGTCGAGGCCGGCCGACTCGGCCGCAAGACCGCTCAGGGCTTCTTCGGGTACGAGAAGCCCGGCTCCGGCCGGCGCACCGATCAAGCCGCGGACCAAGCGGACGGCGAGGCCACACAGGAGATAGTCGAGACGCTGCTCTACCCACACCTGGTCGATGCGATGCGGATGCGCGACTCCGGGTACGCGACCGCCACCGACATCGACAACGCGATGAAGTTCGGCTGTGGCTACCCGAAGGGACCGTTCGAGCTGATCGAGGAGATCGGGGCTGACCGGGTCAAGGCGGAGCCCTAACGACGCCGGTCCCGGGCCCGCCAGCAGGCCCGGTGCCAATGCCGCCGCTCGGCGAGCTGGGCATCATCGGCGCCGTCCGGATCGGCCGGCCACACGACCACGTGCGGAGTAGCCGGCCGGATCTCGTGATCGCAGCCCGGGCACCGGTACGACTTGGTCGAGGCGGACCCGGTGACGAGCCGAACGACCCAGTCACCGTCCGGCCAGGACTCGACCTGCTGTGCCGGCGGAGGTGAGCCGGAAA
The DNA here is from genome assembly GCA_035263265.1 of Actinomycetes bacterium. GTDB lineage: Bacteria > Actinomycetota > Actinomycetes > JAKEEW01 > JAKEEW01 > DATAFN01. The sequence goes on along the minus strand of DATFRM010000243.1, from coordinate 6,447 downwards.
CCGGCCGGCCAGATCGGTGGCGAGGGTGCCGGCGGCTCATCGGCCCACGTTAATGCCGACGACCGGATTCCGAGAATGGAACGGTTTCCGCGGGGTCGGGTCGCTGCCCCGGCGATCGGTCGGGAGGGCGGCGGGATGGCGCATGCCAGCCGGACGGGCTTGACGTCGCTAATCAGGGGCATATCAACCCCATACTTGGAGAAGCCAACGACAGGGGTGGCGCGTGGCCGTCAGCGTGGTCCGGCGTGGCCGGTCCAGATCGCGACTCTCGTGGACCCTCGCTGTGCTCGCCGGTCTCGCCCTGTTAACCGCCTGCGGATCGTCCGACTACACCTACGTCTCGAACGAGAGCGAGAACACCTACTTCAAGGTGCCGGCTAGCTGGAAAGAACTGGACAACGGCCAGCTCCGAGTCGCGTTCTCCGACGACAATCCGGACTCGATGCAGCAGATGTCGATCGACAGCCACCGCTGGGTGCGCGCATTCGACGCGTCCGAGGCTCCGTCGCTCGGCCACCTCGCCCAGCCGGTCACCGCGCCAATCGTGCTGGCGATCACCCAGCCGCTTGCCCCGGATGAGGGCAGCAAGTTGTCGCTGGAGGACCTGCGCAACCTCTTCGACCCGGTGGTCGGCGCCGAGCACGACCAGGCGGAGGAGTTCTACAAGCAGCAGAAGCAGGAGTTCAAGGTCGAGGTCCTCGCCGACACCGTGCTCTCGCCCACCGACGATGTGCACGGAATCCGGATCTTGTACAACATCAAGCGCGGCGAACGGCCGCTGGAAACCCGTGATCTCACGGTGTTCGTCTCGAACGACCAGACCAAGCTCTACCTGTTCATGGTGCGCTGTATGGCCGTGTGCTTCCTGCAGAACGCCGATCAGTTGGCCGAGGTCGCCGGGTCATTCACCGTGGTCGGGAGGAACTAGATGAAGCGCAAGCCACTCCCATTCTGGGACCGGATCAAGTTCCTGCTGCTGTTCGCGGTGCTGTTCGCGTTTCTCACCATGGCGGCGCTGGACAACCCGCTGCTGTCGGTGGAGGACGCGTTACGGAAGACCCGGGATGAGAAGTGGTGGCTAATCGCGCTCGCCGGTGTCGAGGTGCTTCGCCAGATTCACTTCCTGATCAGCGAACACTGGGCGGGCTACAACCAGTTCTGGACCGAGCGGGTGTTCGGCAGCACGGATCGGTTCATGCGCCGCCGGTTCTCCGACTGGACCCGGTACCGCATCGCCCGAGCTTTGAAGTGGATCTTCTGGATCACGCTCGGCTCGCTGGTGCTCGCCGCCATCTGGAACACCACGCCGGCGCTCGCGCTGGCCCGGGTGCCCGGTTGGGTCTGGTCGCACATCCCGTTCGCTTTCCAGATCCTCTTCCTGTTCTTCTTCATCGCGATCCAGTTCCTCGGCATGTTCTGGCTGCTCACCCGGGGTGGTGTGGACGTCCTCATGCCGGACGACGTCAAGACCCGGTTCTCCGACGTCTGGGGCCAGGACCACGTGCTGGAGCGGGTCAAGGAGAACATGGTCTTCCTGGAGAACCCGGAGGCGATCGAGAAACGCGGCGGTTACGTGCCTGGCGGCATCCTGCTCTGGGGTCCGCCCGGCACGGGGAAAACGCTGATGGCCGAAGCGGTAGCCGGTGAGACCGGCAAGCCGTACGTGTTCGTGGATCCGGGCGCGTTCACCAACATGTTCATGGGCATTGGGATCTTGCGGGTCAAGCTGCTGTTCCGGAAGTTGCGCAAGCTCGCGCTCCGGTACGGCGGGGTGATCACGTTCTTCGACGAGGCGGACGCGCTGGGCAACCGCGGTACCGGGATCGGCCAGATCGGCCGCGGCGCCGCGTTCGGCCCCGTACCCGCGGACGGCCCCCTCAGCACCTGCCACGGTTTCTCGTACCTGTCCCCGCATACCCAGGCGACGCTGTTCCCGACGATGATGGCGGTCGGCCGGGAGGCGGGTGGCCGGCGCAACGGCTTCTTCATGGGCGGCATGGGCATGGGCGGCGGCGGCGGCATGGGCACACTGCAGGCGCTGCTCACCGAGCTCTCCGGTCTGAAGAAGCCCCGCGGTCTGATCAACCGGCACGTGCGCCGGATGCTTGGCATGCGGCCGAAGCCGCCGCCGAAGTACCGGATCCTGGTCATGATGGCGACCAACATGGTCGGTGCGCTGGACGAGGCCCTACTGCGGCCAGGCCGGATCGACCGCATCTACCACGTCGGCTATCCGTCCAAGGAGGGCCGCAAGCGGACGTACGAGGGGTACCTGGCGAAGGTGCAGCACGAGCTCACCGACGAGCAGGTAGACCGATTGGCCACGATCACCCCGTACGCGACCGGTGCCTCGATCAAGGACTTGGTCAACGAGTCCCTCATCGTGGCGATGCGGGATGACCGCGACACGATCACGTTCAACGACCTGCTCAAGGCCAAGCTACTCAAGAGCGTGGGTCCGCCCGAGGGTGTGGACTACGTCGAGCGGGAACGGCACGCGGTCGCCGTCCACGAGGCCTGCCACGCGGTCGTCGGCTACCGGGTGCGGCGCCGGCTGGCGATCGACACCGCCACGATCCAGAAGAGTGAGGGCGTGCTCGGGTTCGTCCAGTCGATTCCGGTCGAGGAGCGATTCGGCGAGTGGCGGTCCGACTACGAGGCCGACATCATGACCAGTATCGCGTCGCTGATCGGCGAGCGGATGTTCTTCGGCGGCGACAACTCCGACGGCGTTTCTTCCGACCTGCGCAGTGCCACCCACGTCGCGCTGGCGATGGAGGGCCTGTTCGGGATGGGCTCGTCGATCGGCTCGCACGCGGCCGTGCTCACACAGGCCCAGGGCATGCCGATCATCGACGGCACCGACCGCCGGGTGCTCGAATCCGAGCTTGGTCGCCGCGCCGAGACGCTGCTCAACGGCCTGGCCGAGCGCACCGAACGGGTGCTGACCGAGAACCGCCGGCACGTGCTTGCAGTCGCCCACGCGCTCGAGGCGAACCGGACGCTATCCGGCGACGACGTCGTGGCGGTGATCGAGGGCACCAAGGGACCGATGGTCGACGGGCGGGCGTACACGCTCAAGGACAACATCGACCTGCTCGAGCGTTACCACACGAAGGCGCTCCAGGCGCACACCGGCGAGCAGCGAATGATGCCGCTCCCAGTGATCGCGATGCCGCAGGAGGACGAGCCGGAGGACGCGGTAGTCGGCATGACCGGAGCCGAGACCACTCGCGCCATGCTGGTTACGGCGGCTGGCGGGGACGGCCACCCGAACGGTGGGCCCGAGCTCGGGGATGGCTTCACTCTGCTCGCCGATGAAAGCGTCGCGCCGTCCGATGTGGATGCGGCGGCCAGGTTCTACCGTGAGGAGTTCGACTCCGAGCTGGTCCGGGATGAGACCCCACGGGTTGCGTACGCGGTGCTGGACATCGACGCGGCATGTCGGACCCTGCAGGACCGTGGCATGCGCTTGCTGTACGACCAGCCGCGGGATGGCTCGGCCGGGTCCCGGGTCAACTTCATCCACCCCAACGACAGCGATGGCGCGCTGGTTGAGCTCGTCGAGCCGGCCGATCCGTCGTCGAACGGGTCGGAGCGGTAGCGGAACCGTCCGGCGGTGACCGGTCGGTAGGGTCGAGGCAGCATGCCTGAGCTGCGCGCGAACATGATCCTGCCGGCCCGGCGGGAGCAGGTCAGCCTGTACACCGCGGATGGGCTGGCGCTGGTCGGCGAGCTTGCGTTGCCCGAGGCGACCTACCCGAAAGCGACCCTGATCACGCTGCACCCGCTGCCTACCCACGGCGGGATGATGGACAGCCATATCTTCCGCAAGGCTGCCGCCCGGTTGCCGGCGTTGGCGGAGTTGGCCGTGCTGCGGTTCAACACCCGGGGGACCGAGTCCGAAGCCGGCCGCAGCGAGGGGAGCTTCGACGCGGCCGAAGACGAGCGGTACGACGTGGCCGCCGCGATCGAGTACGCCGAGTACCACGACTTGCCGAGCCGGTGGCTGGTCGGCTGGTCGTTCGGGACGGATCTGGCGCTCATGTACGGCTGCGACCCGGCGATCGAGGGCGCCATCCTGCTCTCGCCACCGCTGCGGCACGCCCGGCCGGAGCACCTCGCGGTCTGGGCCGACTCGGGCAAGCCGATGCTCGTGCTGGTTCCCGAGTTCGATGACTACCTGCGCCCGGCCGAGGCGGCGACGAGGTTCGCGGTGATACCGCAGGCGAAGGTAATCGGCGTGGCCGGTGCCCGGCACCTATGGGTGGGGGAGCCGTACGTCCGCCGGGTGCTGGACGAGATCGTCGCGATGGTACGGCCGGAGGCGGCACCGCTACCGGATCACTGGGACGGCCCATACCGGATGGACGCCGACTAGCCGCCCCGACCGCTTGTAGCCCGCGCCACTGGCTGACGACAGCACTGAACGGCCCCCCACCGCGATGACGCGAACAGCTCCGTGTCCTCGCGGCGGGAGACCGCTCCTGGGCGAACCCAGAGTCAGACCGATGCCCGCTACCGGTTGGGTACCGGCTCCGGGACCGAGCCTGCCGCGGACTCGGTCCCGGGTTCAGCGGCCGGGAGCGCCACTTGCGGACCGATGCGCCGCCTCGCCCGGCCGCCGGGGGCTTCAGTGGCTCGGACCGGCCTTCGCCGGCGCTCCAGCCTGCTTGGGCATCTCTACCCCGTCCTTGTCGGACGAGCCCTTGGGTAGCTCCGCCTTGGCCGCCGCGACGACCTTGCCCGGCTCGACGGCGGGAACCGCGGCACCGGTGAGCGTGGCGAGCATCTCGCGGACGTTCGACAGCTGGGCATTGATGCTGTCCCGCCGGTGAGTCAGCGCCGCCAGCTCGCGCTCGGCCTCGAGCCGGCTCCGCTCGGCCTTCGCCCTGGCCTCGGCCACGATGTCCTCGGCTTCGCGCTGCGCGGTCTCGAGCATCTGGCGGGAGCGGCGCTCGGCCTCCTCGCGCATCTTCTGCGCCTCGACGCGAAGCTGTTCGGCCTGGTCGCTGGTCTCCTTCAGGTGCCGCTCGGCGGCCTCCTGGCGGATTGCGAGGTCACGCTCGGCCTGATCGCGGCGCTTGGCCAGGCTGGCTTCGAACTCGGCCGCGGCCTGGGCGGCCTTGGCCCGGGCCGCCTCGAGGATGCCTTCGGCCTCGTCGCGTTTGGCCGCCGCCTCGTTGGCCGCCTCGGCGCGCACCTGGGCGGCCTCCTTGCGAGCCTCCTCGAGGAGCTTCGCCGCCTCCTGGCGGGTCTGCTCGCGGCGGGCTCGCGCGTCCTCGTCGGCCTGCGCCCGCACCTGACCGGCGGCCGCTTCGGCTGCCTTGCGGTCCTTCTCGGCGCTGGCCTGAGCCTCGAGCTTCAGGTCCTGCGCCTCCTCCTCGGCAAGCCGGAGGATCTTCTCTACCCGGGCGCCAAGGCCGGCGTAGCTCGGCTCGGCGTCCTGCTTCTGGGCGTTCTGCAGCTCGAAGTGCAGTTCTTCCACGCGCCGCTCGAGAGCGTTGATGCGCTGGGCGGCGGCGACGCGTTCGGAGTTGAGCCGGCCGAGGTGATCGTCCACCTGCTTGCGCTCGTATCCGCGCAGCACGATGTCGAAGGCCTCGTCGGCGGTGGTGTCAGTAGTGCGGGCATCAGTCATGCGGGACATGTTGGCAGAGCGCGCGCGCGCGTGCGACCCCAACCAAAGCACTGATGCGGACTACGGCCAGATTGTTTGCGAAATCGTCGCGCACCGCAGCGCGTAAAGGCGCGCCTACTGCGCGTGGCGGGCGGTTAGGCCCCGTTTGGGGCCTCGCGCGAGGAGTCGAAGAGGCCCAGCAGCGCACCGTCGTTCTCGCCCATCCCGAGTTCGAGCACGGATCGGATCTGCGCGAATTGGGCCGATATCTCCTCGCGCTGCCTGGCCATCTCGTCCACCTCGCGATGTGCGGCGGCACGCGCCTGCTCCGCCTCCCGGCGGGCGCTCGCGACCATGTGCTCGGCCTCGCGGCGGGCCCGCTCGACCGAGCCGCTCGCCGTCTCTTCGGCCTCCCTGAGCACCCGTTCTGCGTTCTTGATTGCGGTTCCGACCCGTTCCTCCGACTCGCTACGGGCAGTCGTGACCTCATGCTCGGCCTGGGTGCGGGCGCTGACCAGCTCCTCGGCCGCCTGGCTGCGAGCGGCCGCCAACTCCTGTGCGGCCTGGGTGCGTGCCTGGTTGAGTCGCTCTTCGGCGGCGGACTGGGCATTGCCGACCAGCGCTTCGGCCTCGGTGCGGGCCGCGGCGAGTTGCTGGTCGGCCCTGGCCTGCGCGGCCAGCACCCGGTGTTCGGCCTCGCTGCGTGCCTCGGCGAGTTTGCGGTCGGCTTCGGCGGTCGCGGTGGCCAGTCGGCTCTCGGCGTCGGCACGCATCGCTCCGACCCGTGCGCTGATCTCAGCCTCGTACTCGGCGAGCTGCCGCTCGGC
>DATFRM010000242.1:0-5979 GCA_035263265.1 Actinomycetes bacterium | reverse complement strand
AGTCGCCGAACATCGGTAGCGCGGTGATTACCGCCGCGGTTATCAACCCCGGCCGAGACAGCGGCAGCGTCACGTGCAGGAACGTGCGCACCGAGCCGACTCCAAGGTCTCGGGAGGCCTCGAGCAACCGCTGGTCGATCCGGTCCAAGGTCGCGTAGAGCGGCACGATGAAGAACGGCACGTATCCGTACACCAAACCGAGGATCAGCACGTACGGGTTGCCGGACAGCCAGTTCACGGGGTGCGGAATCAGGCGGAGCGCCGAGAGCGCGTCGTTGACGTACCCGTCGTCCTGCAGCAGGTTGACCCAGGCCAGCATGCGCATCAGGTAGTTGATCCACCACGGCGCCAGGATCAGCGCCAGCAGCAGCCCACGGCGGCGCCCGGCCAGCCGGGCCACGTAGTAGGCGACCGGATAGCCGATCAAGCAGCACAACAACATCGCCACGGCCACGTACAGCAGGGTCCGGAGGAACACCGGCCGCAGGTCACCGGTGGTCGCCATGGCCAGCACGTCGGACATGGTGGTGGTCTGCCAGCGCAGCGGGTTCCACTCCGGGATCGGCGCGTTGAACAGCGGATCGGTGCCGCCGAACGCAACCGCCGCAATCGCGTAGAACGGCACCAGGAATAGCGCCAGCAGCCAGGCGAGTCCGGGCGCGGCCAGGATGGGCCACAGGCCGCGACCGCCGCGGCCCGCACCCGGCTCGGCTGGGCGCCTCGGCCGGAGCCGGAGACCACGGCGGCCGGAGATCGCGCGCGCTGAGCTGCTAGGCACCGGCCCGGAACCGCGCCCAGGCGTCGTCCCAGAGCCGCTCGCCCTGCGGGCTGAGCTGGAGCAGCTGGTAGCCGATGTCGAAGTCCTCCGGGCGGATCACCGCGCCGACCAGGTTCTCGGTGACGTACTCGTCGGCCAGCATCTGGTCCGGATTGAGGGCATTGATCGGCGTCTGGTAACCGGTGTAGGCGAAGTCGGCGATGCTGTTGTCGTTGTCGAGCATGAAGTTGATGAAGTGGTGCGCGAGCACCGGGTGCTCGGCGGACGCGGCGACTGCGATCGTGTCACTGCCGATCGCGCCCTTGCGGTCCTGCGGGAACCACCAGCCGAGCACGTCGGTCGATGTGCCTTCGGGCAGGTAGTACTGCGCGTTGATGGCGTCGCCGGACCAGGCCTGGTGGATGGTCGCGCTGCCCTCCGGGACCATGCTGTACTGCGTTGCGCCGATCTTGATGTTGACCAGGCCGATGAGCTCCTCGAGGTCCTTCTGGGCGGCGTTGACGATCGCCGGGTCCTCGGTGTTGACGTCGGTGATGCCCTTACGCAGCATCGCCATCCCCAGTGTCTCCCGGTCGTCGTCGAGCAGGTAGATCTTGCCCTTGTGGTTGACATCCCAGAGCAGGTCGTACCCGTTCGCCGGAACCGTGCTGACCCGGTCGGCCCGGTAGAGCACTCCGGTCTGGTAGAGCGTGTGCCCCACGGAGTACTGCGCGCCCTGGTCGTAGAACGGGTCCTGCAGCTGATCCCAGATGTTGCGGATGTTCGGCAGATACGTCTTGTTCAGCGGCTGCAGCAGCTTGCCGACCGTGACCTTGCCGATGATGTCGCTGGTTGGGTAGAAGACGTCGAACCGGGCACCCGGGGTGCGCAGCTTCTGTACGCCTTCGTCCATCGAGACGAACGTGGTGATCTCAACCTTGACCTTGTATTCCTTCTCGAACGCCTTGACCACGTCCGGCCCGTTGTACTCGGCGTAGTTGAGCACCTTCAGCGTGCCGGTCTCGGGCTTCAGCCCGTTGCCGATCGCCGGGATGTCGGAGTGCAGCGGTAACCGGACCGGGTGGTCCGGCCGGGAGAGCTCGAGCCCGGCAGCAGCAGTCGATCCCGAGCCGGAGCCGTTGCCGCCACAAGCCGCCAGTAGCGACCCGGCCGCGGTCGCGCCGAGCGCGGTATACATGCCTGCGCGCAGTACGTCCCTCCGGGCCGGGCCCGACCGCTGACCGCCGCGTTCGCGCCGCACGTCCCGCCCGGCTTGGCCCGATCCGTGTCCACTGCCTTCGCGTGGGTGAAAAGCCATCGGAGCTCCTTCCTCCGCCGCCCCTGCGGGCGGTGCTGGCTGTAAAAGTCAGGCTTGCTTCACTGACTGGTTGACCAGTTAGTCTGATTGGCGAGGGGCCGACCCACAAGGGGTACGGCGACCCATTTTGTGCTGATCTTCAAAGGATGGACCAGCGATGGCGGCAAGTTCCCCCGGACCGGACCGTATTGGAACTGGACTGGTGCGCGATCGAAACTTCGACGCCATCGTGGTCGGCGGCGGCCATAACGGGTTGGTGGCCGCGGCATACCTGGCCAAGTCCGGGCTGCGGCCGCTGGTATTGGAGGCGCGCGACGACACCGGCGGAGCCGCGCGCACCGAGACGCCGTGGGGGCCGGACTTCAAGGTCACGGCGCTGTCCTACGTGATGAGCCTGATGCCGGCGCACATCATCGCCGATTTACGGCTGGCCAAGCACGGCTACCGGGTCGTGCCGATGGGCCCGGCGTACGCGGCCTTTCCGGACGGGCGCTCACTCACGCTCACCGGAGAGCACGCGCACGATCACGCCGAGCTCGCCAAGTTCTCCGCCCGGGACGCGGCCGCGATGCCGCGGTACGAGGCATGGCTCAAGGGCGTTGCCGACGTGCTGACTCCGCTCCTGCTGCGGACCCCGCCCAAGGTGGGCTCGAAGCGGCCTGCTGACCTGATCGACCAGCTCCGGCTGGCCTGGGGACTGCGCGGCCTAGACGTGCGCCGCAGCGCGGATGCGATCCGGCTGTTCACGATGAGCATCGCCGATCTGCTCGACGAGTGGTTCGAGAGCCCCGAGGTCAAGGGCCAGATGGCGATCAACGGGGTGATCGGCACCTGGGCCGGCCCGGCCGCGCCCGGCACCGCATACGTGATGATGCACCACTCGATCGGCGACGCCGGCGACGGCAAGCTCGGCTCCTGGGGATACCCGATCGGCGGGATGGGCGCGGTCAGCGCCGCGATCCGCAGCTCGGCGGAGTCGTCGGGCGCTCTCGTGCGGACCGGGGCGCCGGTCGAGCGCATCCTGATCTCCGGGGATCGGGTGACCGGGGTGGCGCTGCGGGACGGCACCGAGTTCCGCTCTTCTACCGTGGTCGCCGCGACCCATCCGCACATCACGTTCTTGCGCCAGATCGGACCGGAGTTCCTGCCGCCGGACTTCGTCGCCGACATCGAGCGCTGGCGAAGCCGCAGCGGCGTCGTGAAGATCAACCTGGCGCTGTCGGAGCTGCCCGACTTCACGGCCAGCCCGGACATGCCGCTGGCGCACTACTCCGGCACGTTGGAGCTGTGCCACTCGATGGAGTACATCGAGCGCGCATTCCAGGACGCCCGCGAGGGCCGGGCGGCCGAGCGGCCGTTCTGCGACACGGTGGTGCCGTCCACGCTCGACCCCACGCTGGCGCCCGAGGGCGCGCATGTGATGTCGATGTTCACCCAGTGGGTGCCGCACACCTGGTCGTCCGAACCGCACGAGGCGGAGCTGGCCGCGTACACGGACCGGATCGTGGATCTCTATACCGAGCTGGCGCCGAACTTCAAGCGCTCGATCATGCACCGCCAGATCATCGGGCCCTACCAGATGGAGCACGAGTACGGCCTGGTCGGCGGCAACATCTTCCACGGCGAGCTGTCCCCGGATCAGCTCTTCCATCTGCGGCCCGCACCCGGCTACGCGGACTTCCGCACCCCGATCCGGGGGCTGTACCAGTGCTCGTCCGCTACGCACGGCGGCGGCGGGGTGACCGGGATCGCCGGCTACCTCGCCACCCGGCGAATCCTGGCCGACCTCCGCCGGGACCGGCTCACAGATCGGGTGACTAGCCGGTTCAACGGCCGGTTCACCGGTCGGCCCGCGGACCGGAGCACGGTCCGGCCCGCGGACCGGAGGTAGGCCATGCCGGTTCTCAGCGGAACCCTGCCGCTCGACCCGGCCGCGATCGCGCATTGCCTGGATCCGGCGTGGAGCGGCTCGATGCTGCCGGCGGCTGCCTACCTGGACGATGCGGTGCTCGAGTTCGAGCGCGAGCACATCTTCGCCGCCAGCTGGGTGTGCGTCGGCCGATCAGACCTGGCCGCCGAGCCCGGCGAACGGGCCGCGGTGGCCATCGGCGTCGAGGGCGTGGTGCTGGTCCGGGGCCGGGATTGGCAGCTGCGCGGGTTCGCGAACGTCTGCCGGCATCGTGGCCACGAGCTGCTGCCCTGTGGGAGCTCGAGCAGCGGCCGGTTCATCGCGTGCCCGTACCACGCGTGGGTGTACGACCTGGACGGGTCGCTGCACCAGGTCCCGGCCGCACACCGCCCCGACGTGGGCGGCTCGGCCTACCCGCTGCTGCCGGTCGCGGTGAGCGAGTGGCACGGCTTCGTATTCGTCAACCTGACCGGTACGGCTTTGTCGCTGGACGAGGCCGCGGCCGGCCTGTCCACGCTGGTCGAGCCGTACCGGTGCGCGGAGCTGCGGCTCGGCGCTTCGCACGAGTACGACCTGAAGGCGAACTGGAAGCTGGTGGTGGAGAACTACCACGAGTGCTTCCACTGCCCGTCGATCCATCCGCAGCTGTGCCGGGTGTCATCCCCGACCAGCGGCTCCCACGCGGACGACGGCGGATTGTGGTGCGGGGGGTCGATGGAGCTCGAGCCGGGCGTGCAGACTATGGCACTTGACGGGCGCAGCCTCGGAATGCCGATCGAGGGCATCTCCGGCGAGGCGCTGCGGACGGTCTGGTACCTGCAGTTGTTCCCGAACCTGCTGCTGAGCCTGCACCCGGACTACGTCATGACCCACCGGCTGACTCCGCTCGAGCCGGGCCTGACCAGGGTCGAGTGCCAGTGGCTGTTCCCGCTCGCGGCCTGGACCCGGCCCGGTTTCGATCCGAGCTACGCGGTGGAGTTCTGGGACATGACGAACCGCCAGGACTGGGCCGCGTGCGAGAGCGTGCAGCGGGGCCTGTCCGCGCGCGGCTACACCCCCGGGCCGCTGTCCTCGTACCACGAAGTCACCGTCCGCGCGTCGATCGACATGGTCGCCCGCGCGTATCTCGCCGGGATGTCCGGCGCAACCGCCGATCGCGCCGGCTAGCCCCGGCGGAATGGATGATCTGATGTCTGTGTCAAGCGCACCAACCGTGACGACCGACGAGGACTCACCCGATCTCGTCGCTCTGGACGGGCTGATCGCCGAGCAGGAGCGCATCTTCCTGGACCGGACCGGCCAGTCGCAGCGGTTGACCTCGTCGGCAAAGGCCAGCCTGGCCGGCGGAGTGGCGTCCAGCTGGCAGGACGCCCCACCCGGCACGGTATGGATCGAGCGCGGGGCCGGCTCGCACGTTTGGGACGTGGACGGGACCGAGTACGTCGATCTACATGCCGGGTTCGGCGTCAACGTGGTCGGGCACGCCCATCCGGCGGTCGTGCGTGCCATCTCCTCCCGCGTCCCGCTCGGGACGCATTTCGCGCAGCCGACCGCGGACGTCATCCCGGTTTCAGCCGAGTTGGCCAGACGCTTCCGGTTGCCGTTGTGGCGGTTCGGCAACTCGGGGACCGAGGCCACCATGGACGCGATCCACTTGATGCGGGTAGCGACCGGCCGATCGAAGATCCTCAAGGTGGAGGGCAGCTACCACGGCCACCACGACAGCGTGCAGGTCTCGGTCTATCCCGAGCCATCCGAGGCCGGACCAGCGGACCGGCCGAACTCGGTCGGGGTCGACTCCGTGCCCAAGGACCTCATCCGGCTGACCGTGGTCGTGCCGTTCGGCGATCTGGATGCGGTGTCCCAGGCGTTGGCTTCGCATCCCGGCGAGATCGCAGGCATGATCATCGAGCCGTTCATGATGAACATCGGGTTGATCGCGCCGCCGGACGGCTACCTGGCCGAGCTGAAGTCGCTACTGAACTCGCATGGCGC
>DATFRM010000241.1:0-4363 GCA_035263265.1 Actinomycetes bacterium | reverse complement strand
GCCGACTAACGCTACCGACCAGCTCCCGTCGACTGGCCCTTCGCGGCTGGCCCTGCCCGACTAGCTGCCGTCGACCACCCCACGGCCGTCACCCGCCGGGCAAGCTCCCGCCTTCGTCCAAGTAGTCGAGCTGCGCCCGCACCGACAGCTCCGCGGCCGGCCAGACTGCCGGATCAACGTCGGCGTAGACCCGTACGACTACCTCTCGAGGGGTCCGGGCGCCGTCGGCGACCGCGCGTTGCACCTGGGCCAACCGTTCGGCGCGGTGCGCAAGGTAACCGTCCACCGCCGCCAGCGCATCGGTGAGTACCGGACCGTGCCCGGGAAGCACGGTCGTGATCTCGTGTGCGGCGGCGAGCTCGCGCAGTCGCCGGAGCGAGGCAAGGTAGTCCACGAGCCGGCCGTCCGGATGCGCGACCACGGTGGTTCCGCGGCCGAGCACGGTGTCACCGGTGAGCACGGTTCGATCAGCCGGCACCACGAACGACAGCGAGTCGGAGGTATGACCGGGGGTGCCGACCACACGGATCTCCAGACCGCCGACCTCAACTACGTCGCCATCGCCAAGCCCCTCCGCGCCCAGCCGATGCCGTGGATCAAGGGCCCGGACCGGAACCCCGCCGGCGAGCTGGGCGAACCGGTTAGCGCCCTCCGCGTGATCCGGGTGGCCATGCGTGAGCAGTACCAGCCCAACCCGTGCGTCGAGGTCGGCAGCTGCGGACAACACCGCACGCAGGTGACTCTCGAGTTCCGGTCCCGGGTCGACGACTACGCCGACCGGACCCGGCTCGAGCAGCAGCCAGGTATTCGTCCCGTCCAGCGTCATCGGTCCCGGATTGGGGGCCAAAATCCGGGTTGCCCGGCCGATGCTCTCGCGGCTCATGAGGGGTAGCCATCCTCTCCGGGCAGGACCAGCTGCACGTGGCCTTCCCGGTCAACCACGGCCGGCGTGATCGGGTATATGTCCCGGCTCGGCACCGCAGCCAGGACATCGGCGATGGAGCGGTACTCCGAGAGCTCCCGCAGCGTCACCGCGGTCGGTGGCAGCATGCTGATCTCCCCCCGGAACAGCCTGGCCAGCGCCGCGGCCGGTGTCAGCCAGCACACCTCGTCGGCCTCGCTCGAAACGTCCCTGGTCAGCTGGCCGACCGGCAGCACGGCTAAGAAGAACCTGGTGTCGTAGCGACGCTGCTCGAACTCAGGGGTGATCCAGTGCGCCCACAGCCCGAGCAGATCCGTCCGCAGTACCAGGCTGCGCGCGGACAGGAAGTCGGAGAACGCCAACTCCCGGTCGACCAGCGCGCGACGATCCCGCTCCCAGTCGGCGCCGGCAACGTCGGCGACCACGGTGTCGGCGGATGGGCCGGCAAGCAGTACGCCGGACTCCTCGAACGTCTCCCGGACCGCGGCGCAGACAAGCATCCGCGCCTCGGCGTCGGTACCACCGAGCCGGGCCGCCCACTCGGCCGGGGTGGGACCAGCCCAGCCGACGTCGTGGTCGGCGTCCCGCGGATCAACCGAGCCGCCGGGGAACGCGTACATCCCACCAGCGAAGGCCATCGACCGCACCCGGCGAAGGAGGTAAACCTCCAGGCCGCAAGCCCTGCCGTCGGGAGCCTCCCGGTCCGGAGCGCCGCTGCCGGAAGCACCCCGGTCCGGAGCACCTCCGTCAGGAGCACCGCTGTCGGAAGCACCGCCGCCCACGGGGGCGCCGCGGTCGAGCGCGTTCGCCTCCGCAGCGTCGCCGGACTCGTCGCGCAGCAGGACTACGGTGGCGGCCGGCTTGGGCGCCACCGGAGTCTGATCACCGGCGGCGAACCGCCTGGCTCGTTCGGCCAGCGCGGACGGGAGCATCCGCAGCCGGTGCCCGGCTTCAGTCACCAGGGCACACGCCTACACCTCGACAATCACTTCCACTTCAACCGGGGCGTTACGCGGCAGCACCGCGACCCCGACCGCACTGCGGGCGTGCTTGCCGGCATCGCCGAACACGGCGCCGAGTAGCTCGCTGGCCCCGTTGATGACCTCCGGCTGGTCGTAGTACTCCGGCGCGCTAGCGACGAACCCCACAACCTTGACGACCCGCTTGATCGACGCCAGATCACCGACCTCGGCCTTGATCGCGGCGAGCGCATTGAGCGCGCATTGCTGGGCCAGCTCCTTGCCTTCTTCGGTGGACACCTCCGCACCGAGCTTGCCGGTGCGCGGCAACGCGCCATCGACAATCGGCAGCTGTCCCGCGGTGTAAACGAAGGAACCGGAGCGCACGGTTGGCACGTAGGCGGCCATCGGCCGAACCATCTCGGGTACGGACAAACCGAGTTCGGCCAGCCGCTGCTCGGGGCCGGTCACTGCTTCTCCCGCTTCAAGTAGGCGACCAACTGCTCGGGGTTCGGACCGGGCACGACCTGTACGAGCTCCCAGCCGTCGGCGCCCCAATTGTCCAGAATCTGCTTAGTCGCGTGGATCAGTAGCGGGACTGTTGCGTACTCCCATGTGGCCATGAAGCCGGAGCCTACCGCCGGACCTCGAACCGAAACCCTACGGTGGGAGGCAGCATGAGTGATTGGGAAGGCGTACGGCTGCACGTCGTCAGCGGCAAGGGCGGGACCGGCAAGACCACGGTCGCCGCCGCGCTGGCGCTTGCTCTTGCGGTGGAAGGGCGACGGGTGCTGCTGGCAGAGGTCGAGGGGCGGCAGGGCATCGCCCGCCTGTTCGATACCGCGCCACTGGACTACACCGAACGGAAGCTGACCGCCGGACCGCGCGGTGGTGACGTCTACGGCCTCGCCATCGATCCCGAGGAGGCGCTGCGCGAGTACTTCACGCTCTTCTACCACCTAGGGCCGGCCGGACGGATGCTCGAACGGCTCGGGGCGATCGACTTCGCGACTACGGTGGCACCCGGCCTACGTGACGTGCTGCTGACCGGAAAGGCGTACGAGGCGGCCAGGCGGCGCACTCGATCCGGGTTCGCCTACCACGCGGTGGTGCTCGACGGCCCGCCAACCGGGCGGATCACCCGATTCCTCAACGTCAACACCGAAGTGGCCGGTCTTGCCAAGGTGGGCCCGGTGCACAACCAGGCCCAATCGATCGTGCGGTTCGTGAAGTCCGCGCGCACCGCTGTCCACCTGACTACGCTGCTCGCGGACATGCCGGTGCAGGAGACGGCGGACGGAATCGCCGACCTCCGTGCGGCCGGTCTGCAGGTGGGCGCGGTGATGGTGAACCAGGTACGGACACCGCTGCTCGCGCCGGCCGGTTTGAGCGCGGTCGCCAACGGGCGGATCGAGGCGGCCACGGTCGCCGCCGGTCTCACCGCCGCCGGGTTGGACCCGGCACCACCGCTGGTAGCCACGCTGCGCCGGCAGGCCGAGGACCATGCCGCCCGAATCCAGCTGGAGTCGCGCGAACGGGCGATCGTGGCTGGGCTCGGTCAGCCGGTGTACGAGCTGCCGCTGCTGGCGGACGGTGTCGACCTGGCCGGGCTGTACGAACTCGCGCTCGCACTGCGCGACCAGGGGGCGGCGTGATGGTCGGCGCGAGGTGGGCAGCGTGATCGCCAGGCGCCGCGACACAATCGCCCCGGCGCTGCGGCGTCTCGACAATCGGAAGGCGACCTGATGGCCAGGCGCCGCGACATGACTGTCCCGGCTTTGCCGTTGCACCTCGACCTGGACGCGGTCCTCGACGATCCACAGACCCGGATCGTCGTCTGCTGCGGGGCCGGCGGAGTCGGCAAGACCACTACAGCGGCGGCGCTCGCGCTACGCGCGGCCGAGCGCGGTCGGCGCACGGTGGTGCTCACGATCGATCCGGCCAAGCGGCTGGCCCAGTCGCTCGGCCTGCAGCACCTGGACAACACCCCGCGCGCCGTGGCCGGCATCGACACCGCGGCCGGCGGGTCGCTGGACGCCATGATGCTGGACATGAAGCGGACGTTCGACGAGATCGTCCTTGCGCACGCCGAACCGCGCCGGGCTGGACAGATCTTGACCAACCCGTTCTACGTATCGCTGTCCTCCAGCTTCGCCGGTACTCAGGAGTACATGGCTATGGAGAAGCTCGGCCAGCTGCACGCGACCGGGCAGTGGGATCTGATCGTGGTGGACACGCCGCCGTCCCGGTCGGCGCTGGACTTCCTCGACGCACCAAGCCGGCTCGGCTCGTTCCTGGACGGTCGGCTGATCCGTACCTTCCTGGTCCCGGCCAAGGCCGGTGGGCGGCTGTATCGCAGGATCGTCACGACCGGGTTCGGGGTCGCCACCGGCGCGATGACCAGAGTGCTCGGCGGCCGGCTGCTGCAGGACGTGCAAACGTTCGTGGCTGCGCTGGACACGATGTTCGGCGGGTTCCGGGA
>DATFRM010000240.1:0-5220 GCA_035263265.1 Actinomycetes bacterium | reverse complement strand
GCTCGCTGAGGCGACCACGCTGCCGATCGAGGTACGGCCGTTCCAGGATCAGCCGGCAGATTGACCGACACGCCCGCCGCCGAGATCGAGCGCGTATTCCGCACGGAGTACGGCCGCTCGGTCGCGGTGCTGATCCGGATCCTCGGCGATATCGATATCGCCGAAGAAGCGGTCCAGGACGCGTTCACCACGGCGGTGCAGCGCTGGCCGGTCGATGGTCCACCGCCGAGCCCGGCCGGATGGATCATCACCACGGCTCGGAACCGGGCGGTCGACCGGCTCCGGCGGGAGGCGTCCCGCGCCGACCGGTACGCCCAGTCCGCCCTGCTGTACGCGGGCAACGATCCCGTCGAGGAGGGCACGGTGCGCGACGATCGGCTCCGGTTGATCTTCACTTGTTGCCATCCGGCATTGGCGCCCGCCAGCCAGGTGGCCCTCACGCTCCGACTGCTCGGCGGCCTCACCACCGCGGAGATCGCGCACGCATTCCTGGTGCCGGAGACCACCATGGCGCAGCGCCTGGTCCGGGCCAAGGGCAAGATCCGGGATGCGCGAATTCCCTACCGGGTGCCCAAGGACGCAGATCTGCCGGACCGGTTGCGCGCCGTGCTCGCCGTGGTCTACCTGATCTTCAACGAGGGTTATGCGGCAACGGCAGGCGGTCGGCTGGTCCGTGACGATCTGTGCACGGAGGCAATCCGGCTGGCCCGGCTGCTAGCCGAGCTCATGCCGGATGAGCCGGAGGTCATGGGTCTGCTGGCACTGTTGCTGCTGACCGAGTCGCGACGGGCCACCCGCACCTCGCCTGACGGCGATCTCGTGCTACTGGCCGACCAGGAGCGCAGCCGCTGGGATCACGGGCTCATCGCGGAGGGACAGGGCATCGTCCGGGACTGCCTGCGGCGGGACCAGCCAGGTCCGTACCAGATCCAGGCGGCGATCAACGCCGTGCACAGCGACGCGCCCACCGCCGCCGCAACCGACTGGGCCCAGATCCTGCAGTTGTACGACCAGCTGCTCGTGGTCTCGCCGAGCCCGGTGGTGGCGCTGCACCGCGCGGTGGCGTTGGCAGAGGTGGCCGGACCGGAGCCCGCACTCGCCGAGGTCGACCGTCTCGACCTGGACGGGTACCACGTCTTCCACGTAGTACGGGCCGATCTGCTACGCCGGCTCGGCCGGATGGCCGAGGCGGCGGCCGCCTACCAGGCCGCGATCGACCGCACTGGCAATGCGGTCGAGCGCGAGTTCCTGCAGCAAACCCTGCGGTCGATCGTGTAGGGATTGGCGGTTCCCCGTTCGTGGATGTGGTGACGGCACCACCACGGTGCCCACGTCACGGGAGGGGGCGCACGATGCGCTTCATGTTGCTGATCTACACGAACGAAGCCGACCGGCCGGCCTGGGGCACCCCGGAAGGCGACGCCGAGGCCGAGGGGTACAACGCGTTCCATGGCGAGGTGACCGGGCGCGGCGTGTTCCAGAGTGGCGAGCCGCTGCTGCGGGTGGCCGAAGCCAAGAGCGTTCGGGTCAGGAACGGATCGGCCGCCGTCACCGACGGTCCGGCCGTGCAGACGGCCGAGCAGCTGGGCGGGTACTACCTGCTTGACTGCAAGGACCTCGACGAGGCCTTGGAGCTGGCCGCCAAGATCCCGGGTGCCACGTTCGGCACCATCGAGGTTCGTCCGGTCCTGGAGCTCACCTGAGCGAGCCGACCTGCCCGGCAGCTGGCGGATGCCGGGCGGATCGTGGTCGGGGATCTAGGCTGCCGGTTCTCGGGAGAGCTGTCCGGCGACCTCGTGCAGATGTGCCAGGACCTTGGTCACTGCGGCGGATCGACCGCGCCCGACGACGGTGGCCGCGAACACCCGGCGGATCGACGCGTCGGCGGCGTTCAGCCGGAGCAGCACGATGTCGGGAGGCGCGGCGCGGATGGCGAGCGCCGGCATCAGCGCCACGCCGAGCCCGGCGGCAACGCAGCCGAGCTTTCCGGTCCAGTCGGCGACCGCCATCTCGACCCGGGGCTGGAAGCCGGGTGGAAAGCTGGCTCGCATCAGCGCGAAATCTGCGGTGGCCGAGCCGACGACGAACGGATCGTCGGCGAGCTCGGCCAGCCGGACGGTGCGGCGGGTAGCCAGCGGATGATCGCGCGGGACCGCGACCAGCAGCCGCTCGTCGAGCAGGTGGTGCAGTGCGAACCGGCGGGTGTCGATCGGGTCGTCCGGCGGCGCGCTTACGACGGCCACGTCGGCGTCGCCTGACACGAGCCGCTCCAGTAGCGCCGGCGTCCTCCCTTCGACCAGCGACACGGTGACCAGGGGGTGCGCGTCCCGGAACGCGCTCAGTGCGCGCGGCACCAGCGTAGCCACCGCGGTGGGGAACGCGCCGATCCGCAACCGCCCGCCGCCCAGGCCGCCGAGCGCATCCAGATCTTGGCGGGCCGCCGCCATCCGGTCGACGATCGCCTCCGCGTGGGCGAGCAGGCACTCGCCCTCCACGGTGAGCGCAACCCCACGGGGGAGCCGGTCGAACAGCCGCGCGCCGACTTCCGCCTCCAGCACGGTGATCTGCCGGGAGACCGCGGACTGGGTGTAGCCGAGGGCGACCGAGGCCCTGGTGATCGACCCGTGCCTGGCAACCGTCCGGAACACCTCGAGTAGCTCTAGCTGCATCTCGCCATGCTAATTGAGCATGCGCCATATGCCGAACACTCGTTTGTTGCATGTCTCGCCGCTACCTACGCTGGTCGAGAGATCGGGCGGCCGAGCTTGTGACCTGGAGGACTGCATGGCGTCGAGCGAGCCGGTGCTGACGGTCGACGAGGCGATACGGCGGATCGAGACAGACCGGGGCCTGTTGATGCAGGAAGTCGATCTGCATTCCGCCGAGGCGCTGGTCGCCCCGTACCGGATGGCCAGCGGTCCGTTGGGCGACTTCTGCGAGTCGTTGCGTGATCTCGTCGGCCACGTGCTGATGTGGGACGAGATCAACCTGGCGGTGCTGACCGAGGCCGGGCTTGGCCGCGCGCATTGGAGCCTGGATCCGTACTGGGAGACCCCTGAGGCCGGCCGGCAGCTGAACCGGTTCGGGGTGATCGCCGCGGGCCAGCTACCGGTCGACCTGCTGCTGCATCGGTTCGCCGTGGTCCGGGACGCACTGCTGGCCGAACTCCGCGGCCAAACCGGACAGCGCTGGGACACCGACATCCGGCTCGACCTGGATCCGCCAAGGAGCGTCGGCGCGCTTACCCAGTACGTGATGACCGTGCCCGGCACGGCTCCGTACTGGCATGCCGCCATCCATCTTCGAAGGCTGGCCGACGTCGGGTCCGCGTAGCCGGGTGCGGGGAAAGGGAGGCGCATCGTGGACATGCAGGTCATCAGGGCGGCCGAGGTCGAGCGCGAAACGGGGGCGCTGCTCGAGTTGCTCGGGCCGCAGGAGCCGATCGACTACGAGGCGCTGGTGGCGAGCCGAGCCGCCCGCGCGGACCCGGCGTTGGCCGGCCGGTCCGAGCCGATCCGGCTACGGGCCGAGGTGATGCTCCCGCTGCCGGAGAGCCCTATTCGAGTCCGGGTCTACCGGGACGGAGCCGGGATCGCGACGGGACCACTGCTGCTCTGGCTGCACGGTGGCGCGTTCGCCGGCGGCAGCCTGGACGACATCGACGTCACGTGCGCCGGCCTGGCCCGGAGGAGCGATCTCACGGTGATCTCGCTGGACTATCGCCTCGCGCCCGAGCATCCGTACCCGGCGGCGCTGCACGACACCTATGACGCGCTTGCCTGGCTCGGTGAGCACGGCGAGCTGTTCGGTGGCGACGGCCGGCTGGTGGCCGGCGGCCAGAGCGCGGGGGCCAACTTGGTTGCGGCGGCCTGCCTGCTGGCTCGAGACCGTGGCCGCTCGCTGGTGAGCCGGCAGGTCCTCTGTTACCCGTGGCTCGACTTCGGGTTCGACTCCGAGTCGCACCGGCTGTTCGACACCGTCCTATCCAGCCGGGCCGATGACCGGTGGTTCGAGACGCAGTACTTGGCCGGCCAGGAGGTCACCGGTTACGTGATGCCGCTGAGGGCCGTGGACTTGGCTGGGCTGCCACCGGCGCTCATCCTGGGCGCCGGACTCGACCCGCTGCGCGACGACGCCCGCCGGTACGCCCAGCGGCTGACCGAGCACGACGTGGTCGTGCACTACCTGGAGTACGCCAGCACACCGCACGCGTTCCTGAGCTTTCCCGGCGTGTTGTCCGCCGCCTGGCGGGCGATGCAGGACATCGCCGACGATCTCGCCGGCTTCCTCGGGCTAGGCCGGGTGTTGGCGGAGCCAGAGCGCGTCGAAAACTAGCCCGGCAGCCGATCAGTGGCCGCTTCAAACTGCTGCTTGCGCTCGTTTGTATACCGAGTATTATACCGGGTATGACAGCGTCAGGATCGAAGCCGTGAGCGTCCGGCACGCGCTGCTGGCGCTGCTGGCAGAGGGCCCGAAGTATGGGCTGCAGCTGCGGCAGGAGTTTGAGGCGCGGACTGGTGACGTGTGGCCGCTCAACGTCGGCCAGGTGTACCTGACCCTCCAGCGACTCGAGCGCGACGAGCTCATCGAGTCCGACGGCGAGGGCGCGGATGGTCCGCAGAAGGCGTACCGAATCACTCGACGCGGAAACCGCGAGCTGACCGCCTGGCTACGCACACCGCCGGATCTGTCCACCCCGCCGCGGGACGAGCTCGTGATCAAGGTGCTGGTCGCGCTTCGCCTGCCAGGCATCGACGTAGCCGAGCTGCTGCAGGTGCATCGCCGATCCGTGGTCGAGCTCATGCAGCGGTACACGTACGTCAAGGCCGAGGCGGCGCCGGACGACCTGAGCCTGGCGTTGGTCGCGGACGCCGAGCTGTTCCGGCTCGAGGCGATCGTCCGCTGGCTGGACGCGACCGATGCCCGGCTCCGGCAGCTCGGCGCGGACACGCGGACGGTGCCGGCGACCGTGTCGGATTCGACGAACGAACCGGATCAGCCCGTACCTATCCGAGTGGAGACGCCACGATGAGCACCGCGGTCGAGTTTCGCCAGGTTTCCAGGTCCTATGGTGCCGGCGCGGCCACGGTGCACGCGCTCAGCGACATCGATCTCAGGGTCGACGAGGGTGAGCTGGTGGCAGTCATGGGACCCAGCGGCTCCGGCAAGAGCACCCTGCTGACCATCGCCGGCACCTTGGAGATGCCTACCAGCGGGGAG
>DATFRM010000239.1:0-2115 GCA_035263265.1 Actinomycetes bacterium | reverse complement strand
CCCGCGCAGGCGGCCCGGGGCACCACCCCCGACCGCGGTCCGCACGACGAGCAGCCTCAGCAATGATGGGCTCTGCCGTGATGAAGGAACTGCAATGCTGAGCCGGGTCGCGGAGGCGCTGTTCTGGATCGGCCGGTACGTGGAACGGGCCGAAGACACCGCCCGGCTGCTGGACGTGCACTTCCACGAGGTGCTCGAGGATCCGACCATGGACGAGGAGGCTGCGTGTGCCGTCCTGCTGTCCGTGATGGGGGTTCCGGACGAGGTCGCGCAGCTGCATCGCACCAGCTGGGGACTGGTCGAGCTGCTCGGCTACAACGAGACCACGCCCAACTCGATTGTCGGTGCACTGGTTGCCGCCCGGGAGAACGGTCGCGGTGCGCGGGAGGCGCTGTCCGCGGAGATCTGGGAATGCCTGAACTCGACCCACAACGCGCTCCCGGCCAGGGTGGCGGTCGCCCGGGACTTCGGCCCGGCGACGTTCTTCTCCTACATCCGGGAGCAGTCGGCGATGTTCGCCGGCTACGTCGAGGCGAGCATAAGCCGGGACGCGAGTCACGATGTTCTCATCCTCGGCCGCAGCCTGGAGCGGGTGGACATGACCGCACGCCTGCTTGCGGCCCGGATCGCGGCTGGACGGGTAGGCGAGGCCTGGACCTCCACCCTCCAGGCCTGCTCCGCTCACGATGCCTACCTGCGCACGTTCCAGCAGGGTGTCGAGGGGCGAAAGGTGCTGGAATTCCTCCTGGTGGACCGGCTCTTCCCTCGGTCTGTGTTCCACGCGCTCAGCGCCGGGGAGCGGGCACTGGCGCGGCTCGACCCGGCATCCGGACGCTCCGCCTTCGACGACGCCGCCCGCCGCACGATCGGCCAGGCTCGTACCGAGCTGGAGTTCGTATCCGCGGCCAACCTCCTCGACAATCTGCCGGACCGGCTGCACCGGCTGCAGCGAACGGTCTCGATCGTCAGCGAGGAGGTGACCCAGCGGCTGTTCGCAGGGTCGGCGCCGCTGCAGTGGAGTCTCGAGGAGACGGCAGGATGAGCTGGCGGATCGCGATCCGGCATCGCACCGGGTACCGCTACACCGGGCCGGTGCGGGCGTCGTACAACGAAGCCCGGCTTACGCCGCCGAGCGTCGACGGGCAGCGCACGCTGACTGCTGCCCTTTCCATCACGCCCGCGGTCCGGCCCTTGCGGTACGTGGATTACTGGGGCACGACCGTGGACGCTTTCGAGATCCACGTTCCGCACACCGAGTTGGTGGTCCTCGCCACGTCGCTGGTCGAGACCGCGGGAGCGCGTCCGGTGCCCGCCGGCGTCGACTGGGCCGAGCTGGCTGACCCCGCGGTTCAGGACCGTTTCGCCGAGCTGCTCGCCGAATCGACCTACGTCCCGGTAGAGCCGGAGCTTGCCGAGATCGGCCGAGCCATGCGGGCGGAGGCGACGCCGGCGGAGGCCGGGTTGCGAGCCGCCGCGTGGACCAACGAGACGTTGCAGTACGAGCGCGGCGCGACCGACGTGCGCACGTCGTCAGCCGAGGCGCGCACCGCCGGGAAAGGGGTGTGCCAGGATTTCGCGCACGTCACGCTGGCGCTGCTGCGGGCGATTGGGCTGCCGGCCCGCTACGTCTCCGGCTACCTGCACCCAACGGTTGACGCCGAGATCGGTGCGACCACGGCAGGCCAGAGTCACGCCTGGGTGGAGTTCTGGGCCGGAGACTGGATCGCGGTCGACCCGACCAGCCTGGCCGAGGTCGGCAACCGGCACGTCATGGTCGCGCGCGGCCGCGACTACGCCGACGTACGGCCGTTGTCCGGCATCTACTCCGGCCCTGCGGCGGAGCGTCTCGGCGTCACCGTCGACGTCACCCGACTCGGCTGACCGGCTCACTGGTCCAGACGGGTGCGCCCAGCGAGGCCGAACCGCCAGCGCGAAGCCCAGCACGGTGAACATCCCCGCCAGCCTCCCGCCCCGATCGAACGCGAACGGCATCAGCGAGTTCGTCAGCATGGCCAGCAGCCCGCCGGCCGCCAGCGCGGCCATGCGATCACCGGTGTCGCCACTGATCGAGCCGGCCAGGTAGCCCAGTCCGGCGGCTAGACCGCATGCCACCAC
>DATFRM010000238.1:0-2436 GCA_035263265.1 Actinomycetes bacterium | reverse complement strand
GGCCCGAGCGGTCCGGCTGGCCGGCGGCGAGCCGGTGCGGCTCTGGCACCGCGACACCGACCTTGCCGGGGTCGAGGCGATCATCCTGCCCGGCGGGTTCTCTTACGGTGACTACCTGCGTACCGGCGCGATCGCCCGGTTCTCCCCGGTGATGGCCTCGGTGATCTCCGCGGCCGGGCGCGGGGTCCCGGTGCTCGGCGTCTGCAACGGGTTTCAGATCCTGTGCGAGTCGCAGCTGCTCCCGGGCGCGCTCACCCGCAACAACCACTTGCACTTCATCTGCCGCGACCAGAAGCTGTGCATCGAGTCCAGCCGGACCGCGTGGACCGCTGGTTACCGGCCGGGTGCCGAGATCGTGATTCCGATCAAGAACGGTGAGGGGCGGTACGTGGCCGACCCCGACACGCTGGGCAGGCTGGACGGCGACGGTCTGGTGGTGGCCCGCTACCTGGATGGCAACCCCAACGGCTCGGTCGCGGACATCGCCGGCATCGCCAACCCTGCGGGCAACGTGGTCGGGCTGATGCCGCATCCTGAGCACGCGGTCGAAACGCTGACCGGCCCGGGCACCGACGGGCTCGGCTTCTTCACGTCGGTGCTGCGGCACCTGGTGCGGGCGTGACCGCCCGTACGCGCAACCCGGCAACCATCGACACCGTCGAGCACGCGGCAGTGACCCCCACGCTGCCCCAGCCATCCGCCGAGCTCGGCCTGGCCGCCGACGAGTACGAACGGATCCGGGCTATCCTCGGCCGCCGGCCCACCGGCTGCGAGCTGGCCATGTACGCGGTGATGTGGAGCGAGCACTGCTCCTACAAGTCCTCGAAGATCCACCTGAGGCAGTTCGCCGACAAGGCGCCGCACTCGGAGGCGCTACTGGTTGGGATGGGGGAGAACGCCGGAGTCGTCGACATCGGGCAAGGGTGGGCGGTCACCTTCAAGATCGAGTCGCACAACCACCCATCGTTCGTCGAGCCGTACCAGGGCGCGGCGACCGGGGTCGGTGGCATCGTGCGCGACATCCTGTCGATGGGTGCGCGGCCGGTCGCGGTGCTCGACCCGCTCCGGTTCGGGCCGCTGGACGCGGCCGACACCGGCCGGGTGCTGCCCGGTGTGGTCGCCGGCATCGGCGGGTACGGCAACTGCCTGGGACTGCCGACCATCGGCGGCGAGATCGTGTTCGACCCCTCGTACGCGGGGAATCCGCTGGTCAATGCGCTGTGCGTAGGCGTGCTCCGGCGGGACGCGATCCAACTGGCGAAGGCCTCCGGGCCGGGTAACCTGGTCATCTTGTTCGGCGCGAAGACCGGCCGCGACGGCATCGGAGGAGTGTCGGTGCTCGCCTCGGCCACGTTCGACTCGGCCGGCTCCGGCGCCGCCGACTCCGCGAAGAAGCCGAGCGTCCAGGTCGGCGACCCGTTCACCGAGAAGACGCTGATCGAGTGCTCGCTCGAGCTGTTCCAGCGGAAGCTGGTGGTCGGCATTCAGGACCTTGGCGGCGCCGGGCTGGCCTGCGCGACCAGCGAGCTGGCCTCGGCCGGTACGGGTGGCATGCGGGTGTGGCTCGACCGGGTCCACCTCCGCGAGCCATCGATGGCCCCGCACGAGGTGCTGACCAGCGAATCGCAGGAGCGGATGTGCGCGGTCGTCGCGCCCGTCGATGTGCCGGACTTCCTCGCGATCTGCGAGAAGTGGGACGTCGACGCGGCGGTCATCGGCGAGGTCACCGACGTCAGCGCGGCCGAGGCCGATGCCGGTGGTCGGCTGATCATCAGCTGGCACGGCGAGGTCGTGGTGGACGTCCCACCGCGGACCGTCGCACACGAGGGTCCGGTCTACTCGCGCCCGTTCACGCGGCCGGCCGACCAGGACGCGCTGGTCGCAGATGCGCCGTCACCTGCTCGGCTGGCTCGCCCGGCGGGCGGTGACGAGCTGCGGGACACGCTGCTGCGCCTCGCCGGCTCGGCCAACCTGTGCGCGAAGACCTGGGTGACCGCGCAGTACGACCGCTACGTGCAGGGCAATACGGTGCTGGCCCAGCCGGCCGACGCGGGCATGATCCGGGTCGACGAGTCGACCGGTCTGGGAGTCGCTGTATCGACCGACGGCAACGGGCGCTACACCCGGCTCGACCCCTTTGCCGGGGCGCAGCTCGCGCTCGCCGAGGCCTACCGCAATGTGGCAGCGACCGGTGCCCGCCCGCTGGCCGTGACGAACTGCCTGAACTTCGGCTCGCCGGAGGACCCGGCGGTGATGTGGCAGTTCGCCGAGGCGGTGCGCGGCCTGGCCGACGGCTGCTTGGCCCTTGGGATACCGGTCACCGGCGGGAATGTGAGCTTCTACAACCAGACCGGGGACACCGCGATCCTGCCCACCCCGATCGTCGGCGTGCTCGGCGTGATCGACGATGTCGCCCGGCGAACGCCGACCGGGTTC
>DATFRM010000237.1:0-4523 GCA_035263265.1 Actinomycetes bacterium | reverse complement strand
GAAGTCGGCCTCCTCGGCGGTGTTACCGACGCCCGGGCTGTTCTGGGTGAACATCTGGCTGCCAGAACCGGTGAGGCCGGTAGCGCTGCCGTACAGCACGTTGACGGCGCCGATGGCATCGATGCTCGTGCTTGACTCGCCCGGAGCCCCGATGGCCAGGTCACCGAAGCCGTCGTTGTTGAAGTCGGCAGCGGCAAGCGAGTCACCGAACATGTCGAACTCCTCGCCGGCGCTGCCAACCCCTGGGCTGTCCTGGGTGAAGAGCTGGCTACCAGTCCCGCCGAGTCCGGCCGCGTCGCCGTACAGGACGTTGACCGCACCCGCATTGACGAGGCTCCCGAGGGTCTCGCCCGGTACGCCGACCGCCAGGTCGTCGAAGCCGTCGTCGTTGAAGTCGGAGAGTAGGCCTGCTGTCGCAGCAGCGTCCGGCGCGGTCCTGGAGTTACCGGCGAGGCTGACATTCGGCGCCAGACCGACCACGGCGATGACAACCAGGGCAACCGCAAACCGCCGCATTCGCACCACTCCCCTTAGTGTGAAGCGGATCTCCCCCGGGGACAGACGCCCGGCTTCAACCGTGTCGAGGGCAGAATATGGCACCGGCCAAGTGGCCGGTGTCGAACGCGAGACGGATCAGGCGCGCGCGATCAGCAGCTGCCCGCCGTTGTCGGCGCGTACGGAGATGTCCTGCAGCCCGGCTCGATCGGCCAGCTCGGCCAGCTCGGCCAGGGTGTAGAAGTGACCCAGGCTGGCCAGCGGTTCGGGCGCGGCCGGGGTGCCGCGCAGTTCCGGTGCGGTGGTGTAGACGGCCACCCGGCCAACGGGGCCCAGCACCCGCCGGCACTCCTGTAGTACCCGGACCGGATCATCCAGGAAGAAGAAAACGACAGCCATCGCGACCGCGGTGAACATACCGTTCGCGAACGGCAGCCGGTCGGCCTCGCCGAGCACCACCTCGGCGCCCGGCGCACGTTCCCGGGCCAGGTCGACCATTTCCTGGCTGTGATCGAGCCCGGTGGCACGGGCGCCGGACCGTAGTGCATCGCGCAGCAGCAGACCTCCGCCGCAGCCGAGCTCGAGTAGATGGTCGTCCGCCCCCAGCTCGAGTGCCTCGAGAATCGCCCGGCGCGCGAAGTCGTGTACATCCTCGGCGCCGTACACCGCGCGGGCCCGCGACCCGCTCGGCCGGCGCGCAACGCGGTCGGTCAGCCAGGCCACGAACGCGTCATCCGACAGGCCGCTGGCCTGCCAGGCAGCAAGATCTTCGGCGCCGAGTCCGAAGGATTTCAGCAGCTCGGGATAAGAGTCCTCGGCCGGATCGCTCACAGTCCACGGACCCTACCCGAGCTTCGCGTGGAGCCGGGCGGCCTTGGTGGTCAGGTAGCGCTGCTCCGGCAGGCTCGTCGTGCGGCCGGCCGCAGCCCGGTAGTACCGGATTGCCGCCTCCACATCACCGGCCATCTCCAACAGATGCGCACGCACCGCGGCTACCCGATAGTGCCCGGGCAGCCGCTCATCCAGCTCATCGAGCAGTCGTAGGCCCGCCGCTGGACCGTGCACCATCGCCATCGCGACTGCTCGGTTGAGTGACACGATCGGATTGCCGGTCATCCGCTCCAGCAGCCCGTACAGAGCGAGAATCTGCGGCCAGTCCGTGTCCTGCACCCGTGCGGCCCGGTCGTGTAGTGCGGCGATCGCCGCCTGAAGCTGGTATTCGCCGGCAACGCCCGAGCCGACTGCGCTGTCGAGGAGCCCGATCCCTTCCGCGATCGCCGCCTGGTTCCAGCGGCTGCGATCTTGCTCGGCCAGCGGCACGAGGTCGCCGCCGGAATCGGTTCGGGCCGGCCGGCGGGCGTCTGTGAGCAGCATCAGCGCGAGCAAGCCGGCGACCTCGCCGTCATCGGGCAGCGCCCGATGGAGCATGCGGGCCAGCCGGATCGCCTCGCTGGACAGGTCGACGCGAAGCAACCGCTCGCCGACACAGCTGGCGTATCCCTCATTGAAGATCAGGTAGAGCACCCGCAGCACCGAGTGCGCCGTTGCGTCCACTCCATTGGGGCCAGCATGCGGAACGGTATGTCGGATGCCTTGATGCGCTGCTTCGCCCGGCTGATCCGTTGCGCCATGGTCGTTTCCGGCACCAGGAATGCGGTCGCGATCTCCGCGGTGGTCAAACCGCCGACCGCGCGCAGCGTCAGCGCGATCGCCGAGGCATCGGTCAGGGCAGGATGGCAGCACATGTACAGGACGACCAACGTGTCGTCACGGCCGGAAGCCGCAGCCGTCCCGCTGACCTGGAGCTCCTGCGCGGCAGCTCGGACCTCCCGCCGCCGCCGCGCGGTTTCGCTTCGCACCCGGTCCACCAGCTTGCGCGAGGCAGTTTGGATCAGCCAGCCCAGCGGATTGGCCGGCGTGCCCTCCTTCGGCCAGTGCACGGTCGCCGACAGCAGCGCTTCCTGGACCGCGTCCTCGGCGGCGTCGAAGTCACCGAACCGGCGGACCAAGACGCCGAGGACCCGCGGCGCCAGCTCGCGCAACAGGTCCTCGATTGGCGACGCCGCGGTCACAGGTCGGAACTGAGCAGATCGCTGTCCAACTCCCCCAATAGCCGCCGCACCCCGATCGGCTGCTGCAGCGGCACCCCGTCCGGCCCCGGAACGCAGGAGAACCGGGCCGCGATCTCGATAGCTCGCGCTTCCGAATCGACGTCGACAAGCTCGTAACCGGCCAGCAGCTCCTTGGACTCCGCAAACGGCCCGTCGGTAATCACCCGAGTGCTCGCGCCGTCCGACGTCACAACCTTTGCTAGTTCGGGTCCGGTGAGTGCGTTGGCCTCAATCAGCTCACCGCTCTCGGCCAGTCGTTTGTTCAGTGCTTGGTAGTAGTCCAGGTGCGCTTTGACGTCCGCCGGCGCCCATTCGGTCATCGGCGCCGTAACGACACCGCCGTTGTAATCCACGGTGAGCAGGAACTTCGTCACGCTTCGCTCCAATCCATCCGGTGCGCCCAGCTTGGCGCATCAGTCTGTGGACGGAGCAGACCGGTCATCTTCGACATCCGTGGCCCGTGGATCTGCCCTGGCGGGCTTGATCCCAGGTAATTCGGTTGGAACGGCCCGCCTTCCGGCCTTACCGTGTGCCCGTGATCCGTCACTTGTAGCGCCTGCGCTTACCCACTCCACGCCGCCACCGCGCGGCTCCGCAGCGCACCCACGACGGATTGGCCATGGACCTCCAGCAGATCGGGCTGCAGCATCCTCGGATCCGGCAGCTACGCAACGTTCGCGACAACGGCGCTCCCAACCACAAAGGCTTGTTCGTAGCCGAGGGACTGTGGGCGCACAACGTGTTGCTCGAGCAGAACGCCTCGATCGAGGTGTTCCTGTGGTGCCCGGAAGCGGCCTACTCAGACGAGGCGCAAGTGCGGAGCAAGCAGGTCGCCGCCCGGGCCGCCTATAGGTATCGCGTGTCAGCGCGGGTGCTCGCCCGACTGGCCGAGCGCGATCGCCCGGACGGGATGATCTCGCTTGTCAGCCTGCCGTGCTGGGACTCCGACTCGCTGCCACTGGATCGGCAGGCGCTGGTGCTGGTCGCCGACGCCATCGAGATCCCCGGGAACTTGGGCACGCTGTTGCGCACCCTCGACGCGTGCGGCGGCGACGGCCTGGTGCTGACCAACCGCCGGACCCGGCTGAGCCACCCCAAGGTCTTCCGCGGCAGCCGGGGCATGGTGCTCCGGGTGCCAGTGCTGGATCTGGGCGAGCCGGACCGGGCGGCGGCGTGGCTACGCGAGCGCCGCTTCGGCGTCTACCTGGCGACGCCCGGCGCCGATGCCGTTCCGTACCACGATGTGCGGTTCCCGGCGCGAACGGCGGTCGTAGTCGGCAACGAGCGGTACGGCATCTCGCCCGCGTGGTTCGCCCATGGACTGCCAGCGATAACGGTGCCGATGTTGGGGGCGGCCGACTCGCTTAACGTGTCGGTCTCCGCCTCGATCCTGCTGTACGCGGCGCGTGCCAGCGTCGCCGGCTGGGCAACGCCACCTCGCCGCGCAGCCGTCATCGGCTAGGTCTCCCGCCGCGTGATCAGCCCTAGTACTCATCTATCTGCTGTCTGACCTGTGATCGTGCGCCACACTGTCGCAAAGGGATGTCGGGGTGGCGCGTGCGTGCCCATCGCCAGCGACGTCGACTGCGCGGGCGGTGGGGGGAATGGTCCGGCCTATGTAAGAGGGCCGGTAACAGTGATCGGTTACGACATCTACGATCTTGACCGCGATGGCGACGGCGTCGGCTGCGAGCCGAGCTAACACGTTGAGCCCTGTACATCGCTGTCCCGGCACCGTTCGTCGTTCCGCCGGGAATCAACCGAGACGGCAGTCCGTGCCCATCGTGGCAAGGCCAAGAGTGCCCTGATAGTGCGCACCGGCCGCGGCAAGGGCGGCCTCGTGGTCCGTGCCGGGCAACAGGTGGGTGAGCAGCAGGTGACCGACGCCTGCGGCGGCGGCCTGCCGCCCGGCCTGAC
>DATFRM010000236.1:0-3428 GCA_035263265.1 Actinomycetes bacterium | reverse complement strand
CGGTAGCCGAACGTCGGTGTCGCCGCGGCCGGCGGACGGCTTGGGCCCCGGTCGGCGCTGGTCGGCTCGCCCCTCGCGCAGCCGGCCAGGGCCACGACCACCAGCAACCCGACCGCGACGATGCGCGCGGCTCGGCGCCGGAGCCAGCCCAGGTTCACCGGGCCAGTGTAGGAACCTCGCTAATCAACGTGGGCGACGTGAATGCCCCCGCCGTCACCAGGAATCTCGGCTACCTTCCGGACCGCGCCGGTTCGCAGGTCGGCGAGCAAGACCTCCTTGAAGCCGCGCTGCCCCACTACTTCGTGATCGCTGATCCACGCCGACAGCACTGTGCTGAACTCTGGCCCCGGCTCCACCACCCCAGAGGCCAGCATCTGCTCGTACGAGTACGTCGCGACCACGGCCCCGGTGACCGCGTCCCGGACTTCGAACGGCCTGGCCGCACCGGGCCGCGGGGTTCGCACGATCAGGTTCGTGCCGAGCACCGGTTTCAGTTGCCAGGTCTTTCCGGGGGTCGCCCACCGGTGAATGGCCGCGACCGAGCCGTCCAGCCGGTACAAAAGATCAGCTCCGAGGTCGTACCTCCCGGGACCGAGACCGGCAAGGATCAAGCCTTGGCTATCTGCGGTCCAACCCACGAGGTAATTCGGCAGCCAGCCGTCCTCTTCGTGGATCGGGAAGGAGCGCCGCTCCCCCGTCTGGACATCTACGAGAAGTACCTCCGCCAAACGCCAGATGCCGTCCTCACCGGTTTGTCGGTAGAACGCGACGGTGTCCCCATCAGGGGACCATTCACCGAAGTCATATCGAGCGCTCCTAATGCCCCAGGGCTCGATCTGACCGGTGGCCGGGTCATACCGGCCGTACGACTTGCACCTCTTCTCCGAGTTGTCGCCGCACGACTCCACGCCTAGGACTACCGCGTATCGAAGGTCGCGTGCCGCGCCGGCGAGCGGGAGGTTGAGTAGCTGGTAGCGCTGGGTTTCGTGGTTGAGCAGCCAATACTGCTGGACATTCATGGCGTCCTGGTACCAGTCGACCACGGCACCGGGGAGGTCTATGCGAGCCCGCTGATCGCCGGCTGGAGCAATCGGACCGGTCGATCGGCGGGTACCCGGGCCGAGCAGCAGCACCGAGGCTGCGGCTATGGCCAGTACCACTACGACCGTGATCATCCCGCTGGCGATCAACTGGCGGCGACGCCGGCGGCGAGCGCCGGCCAGCGCGCGCTCGCCCATGGACGGAACCCGGCCCTCGTCGGCCAGCCCGGTCAGGGTGGCCCGCAGCAACTGCTCGACGTTGGTCATGATCGCGTCTCCTCGAAAGAATCGCTGAGTTCGGGACAACGCGCACGTAATGTCGCCAGCGCGCGGTGCGCCTGGCTGGAGACCGTGGGTCGCGAGCAGCCCATGATCCGAGCGATCTCGGCGTCGGTGTGGTCTTCGAGGTAGCGCAGCACCAGGACCGCGCGCTGCCTGGGCGGAAGCGTGGCCAGCGCCGCGACCAGCGCGCGCCGCAAGTCGACGGTCCGGCTCGGATCCATCACCGGCGCGCGCTCTGGCAGATTGGCGGTCAGGATCTCCTTGACCCGGTGCCGCCGGCGCCAGCTCACGAACTCGTGGTAGATGACCCGCTTCGTGTACGCCTCTGGGTCGTGGATCCAGCGCCAACGCAGCGCGATCTTCTCCAGGCTGGCCTGCAACAAGTCCTCCGCTACCTGTTGCTGGCCGGCCAGCGCGTACGCGACGCGGAACAACGCGCCCGTCCGGGTATGGACGAACTCCAGGAAGTCGCTGCGCGCTGCGTCGTCCACAGGTCTCACCTCACCCAGATAGACGCGGCCCGCGCTTGTCTTCCTGCATGAGCACATCATCGGGCTGAGGCCGTGGTTACTCCAGGATCACGCTGGAGCCCTGTTCTGGGGCGGGGATCTGGCCGGCCGACGCGGCGGCGAGCAGGTCGCGGACGCCGTCCGCTCGGACCGGACGCGGGTTGGCCGGCGGGTTCGCCAGCAGCAGGGCGACGACCTCGTCGGTGAGCGCGGGATCGAACCCGGCGCCGACCAGGCTGACCGGGGTACCGAGCCGGCGGCCCAGCTGCCACAACGCGGCCGCCGCCGCGCTGCCGTCGACCTCCCCCGGCGAGCCGGTGACGCCAAGGGCCGCGGCGATCCGGCGCATCGCCGCGGGCGCGGCTGGGGCGTTGTACGCCGCCGTGTACGGCAACACGGCCGCGTGCGTTTCGCCGTGCGGCAGCCCGAAGCCACCCAGGACGTGGCAGAGCCGGTGATGCAGCCCCATAGTGGTGTTACCGAGCGCCAGCCCGGCCAGCCACGCGCCACGCAGCGCGACGCAGCGTGCGGCCAGGTCGCTCGGCGCATCGACGCAGCCGGGCAGGGCGCCGCCGAGAGACCGGATCGCCTCCTCGGCCAGCATTGCGACCAGTGGCGACACATCGGGTGCGTACAGGCTCTCGACCGCGTGCGCGATCGCGTTCATGCCGCTCACCGCGGTCAGCCCGGCCGGCATCCCCACTGTCAGCTCCGGGTCGTAGATCGCGGTGCGTGGCAGCACCCGTGAATCCCGGCCAGTGGTCTTGCGCTGCCCCTCGCTCTGACCCCAGATCGGCGTCATCTCGCTGCCCGCGTACGTGGTGGGCACCGCGACGATCGGCAATCCCCGCTCGCGCGCGACCAGCTTGGCCAGCCCGGTCGCCGAGCCGCCGCCGAAGCTGACCACCAGATCGGCGCCGATCCGGTCGGCTTCCTCGACCGTGGCCGTGGCAAGCCCGACCGGGACGTGTTGGGCGATCTGGCCGGCCCGCCCGGCCAGCCGGGAGCCGAGCGCGGCGACCAGATCGTCGACCACTCCCGGCTGGTACGCGTCGGCGACCAGCAGCACCCGCCGGCCGCCGAGCCGATCCACCTCGACCGGCACCTCGGCGCGCGAACCGGGACCGAACAGGACGTGCGGCGTGCGCAGCTCGAACCGGTCCGCGGTCATCCCGCGCTCCCGGTGGCGCGCCCAGCGCTGAGCCGGCGCAGCGTGTCCAGCTCCGGCACGGTGGGTGGCTCGGTCTCGGTCAGGCTCGCGGCAATCCGCAGTGGCCAGCCGGTGCGCTCCCGCACCGTCGTCACGGCGACACCGGGGTGGATCGCGGTCAGCACCAGCTCCCGGGAATCCGGTTCCGGCCGGAGCACACCGAGGTCGGTGATGACCGCAGTCGGGCCGTCACCCGGCAGCCCAAGCGCTTTGCGGCTGTCCCCGCCCTCGTGGTGACCGATGCTGGTGACGAAGTCCAGCCGGTTCACGAAGGCGCGACTGGTGTGGCGGGCGATCACGATCACCTCGCGCGAGCTGGCCGCGATCTCCGGAGCGCCGCCGGCTCCTGGCAGCCGGACCACTGGCTGCCGGTACGGGCCGATAACG
>DATFRM010000235.1:0-5414 GCA_035263265.1 Actinomycetes bacterium | reverse complement strand
TCGCCCGTTGCTCTGCGGGATTGGGCCTTGGGCTTCAACCGGGCGATGAACAGCTTCACCAGCAGCCGGGCTATGGGCAGGTTCGCGGTCAGGCACTGCTCGATGTAGTCCTGGGACAGGCTTACGCCTGCCTGTCGCAGGTACTTGGCGTAGGCCCGCAAGATCATCGCCTCGCGCCACTGCAGTCCCGCGAGCAGGACCAGCGAGTTGAACCCGTCAACCTCGGCGTCACCACGCCAGGCAGCACTGAATGCCTCCTGGAATTGCTGGCGCACCTCGTCGGGAGAGGTTGGACCGGACGGGTCGTATCGGAGCCCGAAGTCATAGATGTACGCGGACGATCCCGTCCGGTCGATCTCGTATGGCCGTTCGTCGATGACCTCGACGCCCATCCGCTGCAAAACCGGCAGCACTTCGGAAAGAGACAGCGGAGAGCCGGTCCGATAGATCTTGAATCGTCGCTCGCCGGGCTTCACCTTGGGCGGAGCGTACAGACTGACGTCGAAGCCGTCATACTCCGGCAGGTCCTCGAGTCTGCGCAGGTCGGTGACCGCGGTCGAAGCCGGGAACGTCTCCTTGTACGACTCGGGGAAGGCATCGGCGTACCTGCTGCCGAACTCGGCGGACAACGTCTCGCCGCATTGGCTAAGCAACGCGTCGGCGAAGTCGTCCCGCCACGATCGGGTCGCCGTGGCGAGTCGTGCCTCGATCTGCTCAGCGTCATAGTCGGTCGGTGCGTGCGGGGCAAGCCGGACGATGAAGTGCACTCGCACCAGGACCGACTCGGACATGCTCGCCGCATAGTCGGCGCTCACCCCGTGCAGCTCCTCCATGAGGATCGCCTGCATCTTCAGCCGCAGGTCGGTCGTGTAGCGGTCCCGTGGCACGTAGACCAGCGCAGAGATGAACCGCCCGTAGTCATCTCGGCGGAGGAACAGCCGAAGCCGGCGCCGCTCCTGCAGGTGCAGCACGCTCAACGCGATCGGCAACAGCTCGTCAACCGAGATCTGGAACAGCTCGTCGCGCGGGTAGGTCTCGAGCACCTGACGCAGCGCCTTGTATCCGTGGCTCGCCGGCGGAAAACCGCTGCGCTTCAAGACGGCTTCGACCTTCCGCCGCAGGACCGGGATCGTCTTCACGATTTCCTGGTAGGCCAGCGTGCTGAACAGCCCGAGGAATCGCCGCTCGCCGACCACCTCGCCCGACTCGTCGAAGCGCCGCACCCCGATGTAGTCGAGGTAACTGGGTTTGTGCACAGTGGCCCGGGAGTTCGCCTTGGTCAGGCTGAGGACGACCGGATCTTTCGCCCTTGCCCGGGCTTCGGGAGACAGCTCGCTGAACGATGTCGAGACCCCGGAGTCCGCCCGCAGGATGCCCAAACCGGTTCCGGGAATCGGACGAAGCACCTCATCGCCATCCTCAATGTCGAGGTTGTATTCCCGGAAGCCAAGGAACGTGAAGTGTTCATCGGTGAGCCAACGAAGCAGGTCGGCGACCTCGTGCGGATCATCGAGCGCGATGTCCGATGGGAGGGCGTCCAACTCCGCGGCCAAGCGCAGCGCTGCATCGCGAAGCTTGCCGTGATCCTCGACGACCTCCCGCACGTCGTGCAAGACCCGCAGCAGATCATTGGCGAGAGCGGTCGCCGCCTCAGGATCAGGCTCACGGTCGATCTCGATGTGCATCCACGACTCGATGATCGCGCCCTCCGGCAGGCGCAGCGGGTCCGCAATGTCGATGACCTCTTTGAGCGCCCCGCCGATGTCGCGCCGCACCATCAGCTGCGGATGAATCACGACATGGATCGCCCGGTTCTGTTGCGAGAGCAGCATGGTCACCGAGTCGACCAGGAACGGCATGTCGTCGGTGACAACCTCGACCACGGTGTGGTCACCGGCGGACCACCCCTCCCGCTGGACGGTGGGAGTGAACACTCGAACGTTCGCAGTGCCTTGCGGCCGGTTCGCCGCCTGGCGGTACTCCGAGGTGGCAGCGCCGAGCAGGTCCTCCGGCGTCCGGCCGAGAAGATCATCCGGAGCCACATGGCGGTAGTAGGACAAGAGGAAGGCACCGAGTTCGGCGACGGTCATGCCGAGCTCGTCCACCCCCGGCACCTTGCTGCGGCGCGCCCGGTCAAGGAGTTCGGATTTGGCTCCCTCCTGCACGTCCAGCATGATCACTCCCCAGTTCCGTACGATGCGGCACTACTGTCGACGGTAAGCCCGATGGGTCTGTTTGACCCCACCTCACAGCAGATCTCGAAGCTCCCAGAGCAGTGGGTAGTACCGCAGCGGAAGCCGTCGACGCAGGTAGGGGCCTCCGCTCGAGCCGCCGGTACCGGATTTCGTACCGATCTGCCGCTCGACCATCATGACGTGCCGGGACCGCCACAACGCCGCGCTCTCATCGTGGTCGAGAAGGGCCTCGGCCACGACCCAGAGGTCGCCGTAGTGCTCTCGATCCCGGGCGATGCGAAGCAGCGACTGCAACGTCTCGGCGTCATCCTCCGCCGGCAAGTCGTGCCTGACCAGGACCGCGACGAACGCATCCCATACCGAGGGCTCGTCCAGGCGGCGTTCCAGCCTGGCCCGCTCCTCGGCGGTCAGACCACGGAACCGGTCGAGGAAGCCGCGGTCCTTCGCCCCGGAGAGGAATTCGAGCTCGCGGAACTGTACGGACTGGAATCCGCTGGCCGGAGCCAACCCCGAGCGGAACTGCAGGAAATCCTGCGGAGTCATGGTCTCGAGCACTCCCACTTGCTCGATCAAGACTCGCTCGATCACCCGGACCCGGTTGAGCAGGTGGCTGGCCCACCAGAGCCGACCTTCGAGCATGGCGTCACGGGTGGCCTCGAGCTCATGCAGCAATTGCTTGAACCACAGCTCGTACACCTGATGGATCGTGATGAACAGCAACTCGTCGTGGGCCGGCGGGTCGGACTGGACCACTTGCTGGCCGAGAAGCTGCTCCAGCCGAAGGTAGGAGCCGTAGGTCAGCAGCGCGCCTTCTTCACCGAAACTGCGCCCGGTGGATGATGCCGTGGTCACGGCAAGAAGGCTAGTGACCTGCGCGAGTCCTGGCGCCGCCCGGGTCGGGATTGCCTGCCGCCTGGGCCGAATCAAACTGCAGCCGGTCCGGACGGTCCGCTGCCCCCCAGCCTCCACCGCCAGGCGTGATAACCGTGACGACATCGCCGGCCCCCAACTGCCGGCTGATCTTCGCCGGCAGCGGGCGCCCGTTCAGGAGGTTCTGGCCAGACGCTCCGGGCCCGCCGCCACGCGCTCCGGCGGGCTGGTGCCGGCGCCGGTCCGTGAGCAGCGACAGCGTCGCGTCCTCGAGGACCCGGATGGCCCGCACCACGCCGTCGCCACCCGGGTGCAAGCCAGTGCCGCCGGACCCGGAGGCAAGCTCGTACCGCTCCAGCCGCATCGGGTACTCCAACTCGAGCGCCTCGATCGGCGTGTTCAGCGTGTTCGTCATGCCGACGTGCACGCCGGACGAACCCGCGCCTCGGCTAGACGCGCCTTGCCCACCGGCCACGGTCTCGTAGTAAGTCCAGCCGTCGCCACCGATGACCAGGTTGTTCATGGTGCCCTGCCCGTACGCGGGCAGGTCGGCCACCTGGGCGAGCGCCCCGAGCACCGTGTCGGCGATGCGTTGCGAGGTCTCGACGTTGCCGGCGACCACGGCGGACGGCGACCGGGCGTTCACCAGCGAGCCCTCCGGCGCGACGATGTGCAACGGCACGTACGTGCCGGCGTTGGCGGGCACGTCGTCGGGCAGCAGCACGCGCAACGCGAAGTAGCAGGCCGACCGGGTCACCGCCAGCGGGCAGTTGACGTTCCCGCGCACCGCAGCGGCGGTTCCGGTGAAGTCGACGATCATCTCGTCCCCTGCGACGGTCACCGCCACCTGGATGGGAATGTCTTCGTCGATGACACCGTCGCCCTCGAGCTCGCCCGCCCCCACGTACCTGCCGTCCGGCAGTCCCGCGATCACGTGCCGGGTGCGCCGCTCGGTGTACGCCACGACGTCGCGGAACGCGGCGCGAACGGTGTCGGCGCCCCATCGGCCCACCAGGTCGCGCAGCCGCCGCTCAGCCAGCCAGTTGGCCGCGACCTGGGCGCGGAAGTCGCCGTGTCGCAGTGTCGGAGTCCGCGAGTTGGCCACGATCAGCTCGAGCACGTCGGGCACCCACTGCCCGTCGCGCAGCAACCGCACCGGCGGGATCACCAGACCCTCTTGCCACAGATCGCGCGAGTCCGCCGGCATCGAGCCCGGACGCATGCCACCGATGTCCGAATGGTGGGCGCGAGTCACCGCATAGCCGGCTACCACGCCATCCAGCGCCAGCGGCGAGATCAGCGTGATGTCCGGCAAGTGGGTACCGCCGGCATACGGATCGTTCAGGGCGTACACGTCGCCCGGCTGCGCGCCCCGCGCGCGCACGGCCGCGACCGACTCGGGCATCGCGCCAAGGTGGACCGGGATGTGCTCGGCCTGCGCCACGAGGAGACCGTCGGCGTCGAACAGTGCGGTCGAGCAGTCCCGGCGCTCCTTGATGTTGGACGAGTAGGCACCGCGAACCAGTACGGAGCCCATCTCCTCGGCGATACCGACAAGCGCGCTAGTGAGCACCGACAGGGTGATCGGATCAAGTTCCATAGCGCTCCAGGATCAGCGTTCCGATCGGGTCCACCCGCCCGCGCCAGCCGGGACGCACCAGGCAGGTGGCGTCGGAGAACTCCACGATCGCCGGACCGGCGACCTCGCTTCCGGCCCCCATCCTGGATCGAGCCAGCACCGGGACGGAGTGCTCCCGCCCCCCGATCACGGCAGTCCGCTGCCCGAGCACCGACCGATCCCCGGTCACGGCGCCAGATTTCAGCGCCGGCTTGCGCACCGCGGCGGTGGCGATCAGCCGGAGGTTGATCAGCTCGGCAGCTTCGCTGTCCATCCGGTACCCGAACCGCTGCTCGTGCGTGCCGTGGAAGCGCTGGGCAAGCGTAGCCAGCGGCTCGGCCGGCAGGGTGAGCTCGAACGACTGACCCAGGTACCGTGCATCCGCGCGGAGTTCCAGCGCCGGCCGATCGAGTTCGGCCGCGACCCGAGCCGCCATCCGGTCCCGAGCCACGCCAACCAGTTCCGGGTCCAGCCGATCCAGGGGCGCGTGCAGCGTGACAACCAGGTCGCGGCGCAGATCCGAAATCGCGAGACCGAGCGCGCTCAGAACGCCGGCTACCTCCGGAACCAGCACGCGGCCGATGCCCAGTTCCTCGGCCAGCGCCAAGGCATGCAGGCCACCGGCACCACCGAACGCGACCAGGCTCATCCCGCGCGGGTCGATCCCTCGCGCGACGCTGATCACCCGAAGGGCGCGGACCATCTCCGCGTCGGCCACCCGCACCACGCCG
>DATFRM010000234.1:0-4445 GCA_035263265.1 Actinomycetes bacterium | reverse complement strand
GCAGCTGCGCTGGCTCGCCGGAAGCAAGTAGTCCGCAACAGCCGGCGCCGCCCTCGTCCAGCGGTGATTCGCGCAGCGTCAAATCGCCGGCCCGGCCGCCGAGCGTCGAGCCGACAGCCGAGTGCCACCACGCGCGGGGGCCGACGGCCCAGTGCGAGCCCGTGCCGAGGGCCGAGTGCCCCGAGCTGGGCCGACGGCCGAGGGCGCGCCGGTGCCGAGCGGACGGCCGAGTGCCGTCGCCCCGCGCAGGGCCGACGGCCGAGTGAGTGCCGTGCCGGCGGCCGAGTGCGCGCCAGTGCCGAGCGGACGGCGGAGTGCCGGCCAAGGCATTTAACGAGCGCCCACCTACCCACCTTGGCCTGCACCCCCTGGACCGGTCGCCGGTCTACGGATCTCGCGCGCTCGGTTGGCGATCACCTGTCGGCTGCTTCGGGCCAGCGCGGAGGGACTCGATGATCGGTCCAACAGCTTCCGGTTCCACGCGATACATCTGGCCGACCGGAGAGATCCAGACGAAGTAGCCGGGTCGCGTCTGGATGAGCCGCCAGCCGGCATGTGTCTTGGCCACGTGGTGCGGAAGGCACAACGGGCCGAGGTTGTGGTCTGCGGTCGGACCATCCGTGCTGGGCACTGTGTGGTCGATCTGGCATCGGTAGGCAGGCTGGCCACAGCCCGGGAATCTGCAGCGGCGATCCCGGGTGATGACGTGATCAATCAGGTCCGGTGGCGGTTGGTACCTGGTGCGACCGTAGTCGAGCAGTGCTCCGGTGGCCGGATCGGTGAGCAATCGCCGCCACGTTCCGTCGGCGGCAATCCGGCGCGCAACCGAGGCCGGGATCGGGCCGTAGCCGGCCAGCTCCGCGGGCTGATCGTCGAGCCCGAGCAGTGTCGAGAACGGCACCGTGACTTGGATGAGCGGGCGCCGGCCATGCGTATTAGCAAGCCGCTGGCCGCTTCCATCGCCTCCAAGGCGACCGGTCCGCAACGAGTCCTGTGCCATCTGGACGAGCGCGTCGGCTCGAAGCTGGTCCATGGTCCGGCCATCGCTGGGATGGTCCGCACGGATCGCGCTGGCGGCCGCATCCAATGCCGCCCGCAGGCTGGCCATGCCGTCCGCGGGCAGGTATGCCTCCGCGCATCCCATGCCGTCGGGCTGCGCGTAGAAGTCGATGCCCCGCTGCTCGAGTGCGATCTCGTGCCGCTCCTCCGTGCCGCGGGGATCGACCTGGAGCACCGCTCGCTCGACGGCCGCCCGGTGCTGGCCCAAGCTACGCACACCCGCTTGTGGCAGAACCTGAGCCTCGACCGCGGCGATCTGCTCTGGAGCCAGCCCCGCTACCGCTTCGGCAAGCACCGCCGCCCGTCGGTAGTCGATATCGCCGCACCGCAGAGCCGCCACCGTGTCTGGAAGCTGATCTACCAGTGTTCGTGACACGGTCACCCGGTGTTCCCCGGTCGACGGGGCGAGACGTAGCCGAGCGGCGACCTCCATGCATGCCAGGCGAATCGGCGTCAGTTGGCAGCCTTCGAAGACGGCGCGGCGCGACAGCTCCGCCATCGCCGCCACCTGCCCGGCGGCGATCCACCCACCCAGCTGCTCGAACGCAGCGATGAGCTCTACCAGCTCGAAATCGTCGACCGCAGCCGGATCGGCCGCGGCTACCTGCGCGGCCAGCTCTGGACCGGGCGCAGGCCAATCCTGCTCGCGTTGGCGAAGCATTCCCGCCACCCCCGTGACGTCAGTATCTCGAACATTCGTTCGATGAGAACACTACTGGAAACCACCGACAGTTTCGGTCCGCCACGGAGAGTTTCGCCAACCGCGAACAGCTCGGCGCGCTAGCCACGGCACGCCCGGCACGCCCACCCGGTCCTCCGCGGCGCAGGCCCGCCGAGCACTCGAGGCCGAGCAAGCCCGGCCGAACGCCTCCGCCGAATTGACGCCCGAGCCCGCCGGGGATCAGGCCCGCCCGAGGCCGCGACGCCGAGTGAGTCCGAATGCCGCCGAACACGGGCCGTGCCCGCCACGGCGCAGACCTGCCCGAGGCTCCGGCGCCGAGCGACGCGGGCCGTACCCCTGTCCGCCGAATAGGCGCCCGAGCGCGGCGGGTTCGACCTAGTCCTCTGAGCTGGCGGACGACGGCAGCTTGGTTGCGATCAGTTCCATTACCG
The DNA here is from genome assembly GCA_035263265.1 of Actinomycetes bacterium. GTDB lineage: Bacteria > Actinomycetota > Actinomycetes > JAKEEW01 > JAKEEW01 > DATAFN01. Next base: position 2,273 of record DATFRM010000234.1, on the reverse strand, counting down.
ACGAGTCGGTCAGCGTGGTCACGTCGCCAAGAGCCCGGTGCTCGGCGACGTCCCGCAGCAGCCGCCGCATGATCTTGCCAGAACGGGTCTTCGGCAGCTCCGGTACGACCAGGATCTGGCGCGGTTTGGCGATCGGCCCGAGCATGGTCGCGACGTGATCGCGCAACTCCTTCGCTAGCGCGTCGCCGGCCGCCTCGTCCTCCGGTACCGAGCCGCGCAGGATTACGAACGCGACGATGCCTTGGCCGGTAATCGGGTCGGTCGCCCCGACAACGGCCGCCTCCGCGACCTTCGGATGCGAGACCAGCGCGGACTCCACCTCGGTGGTCGAGATGTTGTGTCCGGACACGAGCATCACGTCATCGACCCGCCCGAGCAGCCAGATGTCGCCGTCGTCGTCGCGCTTGGCGCCGTCACCCGGGAAGTACATCCCGTCGAACCGGCTCCAGTACGTGTCCACGTACCGCTGATCGTCGCCCCAAATCGTGCGCAGCATCGCCGGCCACGGCTCCTTGATCACCAGGAAGCCGCCGCCGCCGTTCGGGACCGATGTGCCGTCCGAGTCGACCACGTCCGCGACGATGCCCGGCAGCGGCCGCATCGCCGAGCCTGGCTTGGTCTCGGTCACGCCCGGCAGCGGGCTGATCAGGATGGAACCCGTCTCGGTCTGCCACCAGGTGTCCACGATCGGGCAGTTGTTGTGGCCGATGTTCTCGCGGTACCAGATCCAGGCCTCCGGATTGATCGGCTCACCGACCGTACCCAGGAGCCGCAGCGAGGACAGGTCGAACTGGGCCGGGATGTCGTCGCCCCACTTCATGAACGTTCGGATCGCCGTCGGGGCCGTGTACAGAATGCTGATCTTGTACTTCTGGACCAGCTCCCAGAACCGTCCCTTGTGCGGGGTGTCCGGCGTTCCCTCGTACATGACGCTGGTGGTGCCGTTCGCGAGTGGCCCGTAGACGATGTACGAGTGCCCGGTGACCCAGCCGATGTCGGCGGTGCACCAGTAGGTATCGGTGTCGGCCTTGAGGTCGAAGACCGCCCAATGGGTGTACGCGATCTGGGTGAGGTAGCCGCCCGTGGTGTGCAGGATCCCCTTCGGCTTCGCGGTGGTGCCCGAGGTGTACAGGATGTACAGCGGGTGCTCGGCGTCGAACGCCGTGGGCGTGTGCTGGTCGCTCTGCCGGGCGACTGTGTCGTGCCACCAGAGGTCGCGACCCTCGTTCCAGCCGATGTCCTGGCCGGTGCGGCGGACGACCAGTACGTGTTCGATGGTCGGGCACTCCTTGACCGCATCGTCCACGATCGGCTTCAGCGCGTTCGGCGCGCCTCGGCGGTACCCACCGTCCGCAGTGATCACGAGCTTGGCCTCGGCATCCTGAATGCGACCCTTCAGCGACTCGGCGGAGAAACCGCCGAACACCACCGAGTGCGGCGCTCCAATCCGGGCGCACGCCAGCATGGCGATCGGTAGCTCCGGGATCATCGGCATGTAGATGGCCACCCGGTCGCCGGTCCGGATCCCGAGCTCCGCCAGCGCGTTTGCCGTCTTGCTGACCTCCCGCTGCAGGTCGGCATACGTGATCGTGCGGGTGTCGCCAGGCTCGCCCTCCCAGTGGTAGGCCACCTTGTCGCCGTGACCGGCCTCAACGTGCCGGTCTACGCAGTTGTACGCCAGATTGATCTTGCCGCCGACGAACCACTTCGCGAACGGCGCATTCCAGTCCAGCGCCTGCTGCCAGGGTTCGGCCCAACTCAGCCGACGCGCCTGAAGCTCCCAGAACGCGATCCGGTCCGCCCCGGCCAGGTCGTACTGATCAGCCGTGGCGTTCGCGTTCGCGGCCAGTTCAGGCGGTGGCGCGAATCGGCGGTTCTCGGTCAACAAATTCGAAAGGGTGCTCTCGCTCACGCGTAGCTCCTTGGCGCTTCGTCACCAGACCCTTGACGTTTAGTGAGGGTAATCGGATCAACCTCACCAGCGAAAAGCCGGTCCGGCAAGGGGGACCGGGGTGTGGATAGGTCGAGCGGGTCGGTCGTCGCCGGGACCAGCGCGTGCCAGCCGATGACCGCGGGACTACCGTGACGATATGAGTCGCAAGACAGAGCACCTCAGCGATGAGCTCCATGCGTACCTGCTTGATCACGGAAGCCGCCCGGACGACGTCCAGCAAGCGCTGATCAAAGAGACGGCCACGCTCGGCCGGGTTGCCCAGATGCAGATCGCGCCGGAGCAGGGCGCGTTCATGGAGATGCTGGCGCGCATCTTGAAC
>DATFRM010000233.1:0-5905 GCA_035263265.1 Actinomycetes bacterium | reverse complement strand
GTCAGCCTGCTCGTCGTCGTCCTGGACAACACCGTGCTCAACGTGGCGCTCAAGACGATCCAGGAGGATCTCGGCGCCACGCAGAGCCAGTTGGAGTGGGCGATCAACTCCTACACCCTGGTCTTCGCCGGGCTGCTGTTCACCTGGGGCCTGCTCGGTGACCGGTTCGGCCGCAAGCTCGTGCTGATGACCGGCCTGTTGATGTTCGGCGCTGCCTCGGCGCTGACCGCGTACGCCCATACGCCGCTGCAGCTCATCGGCGCGCGCGGCCTGATGGGTATCGGCGGAGCCGCGGTTCTGCCGTCGACGCTGGCCATCATCACCAACGTGTTCGAGCCGAAGGAGCGCGGCCGGGCGATCGGCATCTGGGCCGGCGCGGTCGGGCTCGCGATCGTGATCGGCCCGGTCACCGGTGGTCTGCTGCTCGAGCACTTCTGGTGGGGCTCAGTCTTCTTGATCAACGTCCCGATCGTGATTGTCGGCCTGGCGCTGATCGGCACACTCGTCCCCGAGTCCAAGGATCCCCATCCGGGCAAGCTCGACCCGATGGGCGTGATCATCGCGATGGGTGGGCTCATGCTGCTCGTCTACGCGATCATCAAGGGCGGTGAGCTCGCCACGATCGCGAACGCCGAGGTGCTGCTCACCGGGCTTGCCGGGATTGCCTTGCTCGGCGGTTTCGTCTGGTACGAGCGGCGCAGCGACCACCCGGCGCTGGACGTGAACCTGTTCAAGAACCGGATCTTCTCGGCGTCCGCGGTCACCATCGGTCTGGCGTTCTTCGCGCTCATGGGCGTGACCTTCTTCATGGTGTTCTATCTGCAGATCGTGCGCGGGTTCACCCCGCTGCAGGCCGGCCTGTGGTTCCTGCCGTTCGCCGGCGCCCAGATGGTGTTCGCGCCGCTGAGCGCATCGATGGTCAAGCGGTACGGCATTCGCTCGGTGGCCACCATCGGCCTCGGGCTGGTCACGCTGAGCTTCGTCGGCTACCAGCTGGTCGGCGTCACCTCGCCGATGTGGATCCTCGCCGTGGTGTTCTTCCTGCAGGGCGTCGGGATGGCCAACATCATGCCGCCGGCCACGACCGCGATCATGGGGACGCTGCCGCCGCAGCGGGCCGGCGTCGGCTCGGCGGTGAACAACACGGTCCGGCAGGTCTCCGGTGCGCTCGGCGTCGCGATCCTCGGATCGATTCTGTCCGTGCAGTACCGCGACGCGATCAGCCCGCACCTGACCGCGCTGCCGGCGCAGGCCAAGGAGACGGCGGCCGAGTCGATCGGCGCGACCATGGGTGCCGCCGCGCAGGTCGGACCGGACGCGGTGGCCCAGATTCAGCCGGTCGCATACCAGGCGTTCGTCGACGCGATGCACGTCACCGCGGGGTTCTCGACCCTGGTGGCGCTGCTGGCTACCGTTCTGGTGTTCCGGTTCCTGCCCAAGCGGATCGAGGTAGGTGCGCCGGCCATCCCGGCCCAGACTCCTGCGCCGCGGGAGCCGGTCGAGTCCCCGGCCACCGCCTGAGCCTGGGGGAGGCGTAGAACGGCGATGACTGTGCACGAGGACGTTGACGTTACGACAGCGACCCGGTCACCGGACGCCCAGGCGACGACCCGGACGCCGCAGGACCGGGCCGAACCGGCCGGTCACCGGGTTGGCCGCCCGCGTAGCGAGACCGCCGAGCGCGCGATCATCGAGGCCACCCTCGACCTGATCGCCGCCGACGGAATCGCCGCGGTCTCCATCGAGGGCGTGGCCGCGAAGGCCGGCGTCGGCAAGACCACCATCTACCGGCGCTGGCCCAACAAGGACGCGCTGATCTGCGACGCCGCGGCCAGTCTCAAGGCACCGCTGCCCGAGCTGCCCGGCGAGTCGGTGCGCGAGGACCTGCTGCTCCTGGCCAGGGCCATGCAGGCCAGCCCGGGCAACGATCGGACCGCCCGATTGCTGTCCTGCCTGCATTCGGAGGCGCACCGCTACCCCGAGCTGGCGGCCCGCTACAAGCAGACGGTGATCGAACCGCGCCGGGAGGCCGTGCGCGCCGTGCTCCGGCGCGGTGTGCAGTCCGGTGAGCTGCGTGACGACGTCGACATCGACACGATGCTGGTGATGTTCAGCGCGCCGTTGCTCTACCGTGCGCTTGCCCGGTCGGACGACCTCCCGGCCGAGGGGGATCTCGCGGAGACGGTGGTCGACACCGTGCTCGCCGGACTGCGACCGCGCTCGGGCTGAGTCTCCGGAGCGCCGAGGGCCTAGGAACCGGGCTTGACCCGTTCCCGCCACCGATTGGTGATCGGGAGCCGGCGGTCCCGGCCGAACGCCTTGAAAGAGATCTTGGGTCCGGGCGGATACTGCCGCCGCTTGTACTCGGCCGCGTCCACCATCCGCAGCACCTTCTCCACCAGCTCCGGCTCGAACCCGGCCGCGATCAGCTCGGCGACGCCGCGGTCCTGCTCGACGTAGTCCTCCAGGATGTCGTCGAGCACGTGGTAGGGCGGCAGCGAATCGGTGTCGAGCTGGCCGGGCCGCAGCTCGGCCGAGGGTGCCTTAGTGATCGAGCTGTCCGGTATCGGCGGCCGCCGGCCGTGCTCCTCGGCCGACTTGTTCCGCCAAGCGGCCAGCCGCCAGACCAGCGTCTTCGGCACGTCCTTCAGCGGAGCGAAGCCGCCGACCGAGTCGCCGTACAGGGTGGTGTAGCCGACCGCGAGCTCGCTCTTGTTGCCGGGTGCCAGCACCAGGTGCCCGTACTGGTTGGACAGCCCCATCAGCACCGTGCCACGCACCCGTGCCTGCAGGTTTTCCTCGGCTAGCCCGGTGAGCTCGAGATTCGCGAGGTAGATCGCGACCATCGGCTCGATCGGCACCACCCGGTAGGGCAGACCCAGTCGGTCCGCTAGATCGGCGGCGTCCGAGCTTGAATGCTCGGAGGAGTATCGGCTCGGCATCGAGACGCCGTGGACCGCGTCCGCGCCGAGCGCGTCGGTGGCGATCGTCGCGGTCAGCGCCGAGTCGATCCCGCCGGACAGCGCGATCACCGCCGATCGGAATCCGTTCTTGATCGCGTAGTCGCGCACGCCGGTGACCAATGCCGCGTAGATTTCGGCCTCGTCGGTGAGCCGCTCCGCCACCGGACCCGGGTCCAGCGGATAACCCGGCAACGGCTCGGCGCTGATCTCGGTGCGCACGATCTGGATGCCGGAGCTCGGTTCGGGCGTCGGTTGAGCGGTGGCGGCAGCCACACCTGGTTTGGCCTCGGCCAGATCAAGGTCGAGCACCAGTAGGTCCTCGGCGAACTGCGGGCCTCGCGCTAGCACCCGGCCGGACTCGCTGACGACGATGGAGTCGCCGTCGAAGACCAGCTCGTCCTGCCCGCCGACCATGTTCACGTACGCCAGCGGGCAGCCCGCCTCGGCCGCCCGCCGGGAGGACAGCTCGAGGCGTACATCGTCCTTGTTCAGCTCGTACGGCGAGGCGTTGACCACCAGAAGCAGGCCGGCCCGCGCCCGCCTGGTGACCGCGACCGGTCCACCGTCCTGCCAGATGTCCTCGCAGACGGTCAGCGCGACATCGATGCCGTGCAGCCGGGTGACCGACAGCGTCGAGCCGGGCAGGAAGTTGCGGTACTCGTCGAACACGCCGTAGTTCGGCAGGTGATGCTTGGTCGCCCTGGCCACCACCCGCCCTCGGTGCAGCCAGGCAGCGGAGTTGCTCGGCTTGCCGCCCGGATTTGCCGACCCGGTATCCGGGCGGTCGTCCAGGTATCCGACCACGACCGGGATCTCACCGAGCCCGGCCGCAACGAGCTCACCCGGCAACGCCTCGAGTGTCTGCCGGGACGCGGTGACGAACGACTGCCGCAGCGCCAGATCTTCGACCGGGTAACCGGTGAGCATCATCTCCGGGAACGCGACCAGATGAGCGCCCCGCTCGGCGGCTTTCCGGGTCCAGCCCAGAACCAGCTCGAGGTTGCCGTCGAAGTCGCCAAGCGTGGGGTTGACCTGCGCCAGAGCGAGCCGAAGCGGTGCCACGTATCCGAGCGTACCCGGCTCACCATATGCCGATCATTACGCACGATAGGACGCGACAAACTGGCACGAAAGGCGCGGCAGCCACGTCCTACCGCGCGTAATGATCAGGATGAGGGCGCGCCAGGACTGACAGCCGGTTCGGCCGGTTCGGCCGCGCGGACCTGGTCAAGGGCGAAGGCGATGATCTCGGCTTCGTAGCGGAGGTGGTCGTACCGCCCGGCCGGGCCGGCGTGTGCGCCGGCGCCGAGCTCGCACCGGAACAGAATCCGGGACCCGGCGTCGCCGTCGGTGGCGCGCAGCTTGGCCACCCACTTGGCCGGCTCGTGCACACCGACGCGCGGATCGTGTACCGCACCGGTTGCCAGCAGCGGCGGCCGGTCCGCGGCGGGCGGGAGGTTCTCATACGGCGCGTACGCGCGCAGCCACCCGTAGTGCTCGGCGATTCGCGGGTCGCCCCATTCGTCCCACTCGTTCACCGTCAGCGGCATGGTCTCGTCAAGCATCGAGTTAACGACGTCGACGAACGGCACCTCGGCGATCACCGCGGCCCAGCGGCTGGGCGCCATCGAGTACGCGGCGCCCTGCAGTAGCCCGCCCGCCGACAGCCCCCGGGTGACGATCCGCCCCGGCGCCGCCCAGCCGCTGTCGACCAGTGCCGCGGCGCAGTCGACGAAATCGGTGAACGTGTTGCGCTTGGCGGCAAGATGCCCCTGGTCCCACCACCGCCGGCCGCCCTCGCCACCGCCGCGGATATGCGCGGCCGCGAACACCCAGCCGCGGTCCAGCAGGCTCGGCAGGGAATCCCGGTAGAACGACCCGAACTCGGGAAACAAGCTCGCCTCGTATGCGCCGTATCCGTACAGCAGGCACGGGTTCGTCCCGTCCGGGCCGCGATCGACCCGGTAGGCCAGCGTGACCGGCACCCGTGTGCCGTCGGCCGTCAGCGCGAGGATCTGGCTGGTCCGGTACCGGCTCGGGTCGTAGCCGGGGATCTGCTGGCGCTTGCGCAACCGCCACGAACCGCTGGACAGGTCGACGTCGTGCCACTCCCGCGGGTCGATCAGTGACTCGGTGAGCACGGTGACGAGCCCCGTCCGGTACTCCTCGTTGGTCGCCAGGTTCAGCGTCGCGGTCTCGGCAGCGGGCCAGATCTCGGTGCTCGCACCGGTGGTCCGGTCGACCACCCGCAATCCAGTGCGGAAGTCGCGGCGGATCTCCAGCACCACATGCCCAGCGAACACCTGCACCGAACTGCGCCGCTCGGCCGGATCAGCCCCGAGTATCTCGGTCCAGTTCGCCCGGCCCGGGCTGCCGACCGGCGCCCGCATCAGGCGGAACTCGGGCGCGCCGTCGTTGGTCAGGATGTAGAGCTCGCCACCGTCCGCGCCGGTGCCGTGATCGACGGTGTACTCGTGGCCCTTGCGACGCGGCTCTACGACCACCGGCGGGGACGTCGGACGAGCCGCGTCGACCAGCAGCACCTCGAAGGTGTCCCGGCAGGCGGACGTGATCACGATCCACTCGCCGCTGCGGGTGGTCCGCACCTCGAGGTCGTATCGTGCGTCGTCCTCCTGGTAGACCAGCTGGTCCGCGCCGGCCTCAGTGCCGATCTCGTGCCGCCAGATCTGGTAGGGCCGGTAGGCCGCGTCCGTGACGGTGTAGAAGAAGTGCCGCGCGTCGGCGCTCCAAGCTCCGCTGTAGTACGTGCGCTCGATCCGGTCGGGCAGATCGGCGCCGGCGTCGAGATTGCGGAACCGGAGCTGGTAGACCTCGTCGCCGACCAGGTCGACCGAGTAGGCGAGCAGCCGGTCGTCCGGGCTGACCGAGCGGACGCCGAGTTCGACGTAATCGGCCCCGGACGCAAGTTCGTTCTGATCGAG
>DATFRM010000232.1:0-9890 GCA_035263265.1 Actinomycetes bacterium | reverse complement strand
CCGGTTGTGGTCAATCTCGACCGCGACCCGCTGACACGGGACGCCGTCCTTGGACGACACGAGCTGAGTGACGTCCGCTCCCGGCCAGTCTTCCTGGTCCGGATCCAATAGCGCCGAGCCGTTGGGGACCGGCCAGGTGACCTTGACGGTCCGCCCGGCGACCGCCTCGGTGGCGGTCTTGGCAACCCCTGCGCTGCACTGCGTCATGGGTGATCCGGCAAAGACCGATGCGCAGTTGTCGGTCCCCGAGGCCTCGAGATCGGCCTCCACGTAGTTCATCGCCTGCTCGCAGGCGGCGATGGGGTTCACACCACTGCGACCGAGCGCGGAGGAACCGGCGAGCGCCGCTGAGTCGGCCGCTGCCCGGTTTGTCCGCCGGTCCATCCGTAACGTCGCAAGATCGATCACAAGCGCGACCACGCCGACGAGTAGCACGACGAGGATCGCGTAAAGCACGGCATACGCACCGCGGTCGTCGCCGGGTCGGGGGCCAAACACGCGCTCAGCCTCTCTCGTAGAGGATCGAGCTACGGGAGTTAAGGTCCCACGTCGTCGATACGAAGATTGCGTTGAAGCCGGCCTCCCGGTGGATCCGCACCTGGACCCGGTCCTCGGCGCGGCCGTCGCTGTAGCACTGCGTGCTGGATACTCCGCTCGGCAGGTTGCCCGCCCGTCCGAAATACAGGCTGTCCGAGGCCAGCCCGCTGCTTCCGCTGACCGTCCCGGCCACGAACGCGGCGCAGACGAAACCGTTCTCGCCCGACCCGTCGAGATCACCGGCATCGAGATTGTCGGGATCGGTCCCACCGGTGATGTCCCAGCCGGCCTCGGCCGCCGCGGTGTTGGCCACCATCTGCAGCCAGTCGGGCATCGGCTTCTCGTTCGTCTCGGTGCCGATCGGATAGGTGGCACCGAGCCGGGCGGCGTCCCGGGCGCCCTGGGTCAACGCGATGTTGTGCCAGAACGCGAGTCCGGCGCTGAGCATCCCGAACGTCAGCATCACGAAGATCGGGATGAGCAACGCAAACTCGACCGCGGCCGCACCGCGGTCGACTGTCGACCGGCCTTGCCGAACGGTCGAGGGCATGCCTGCTCCAATACGCGACAGGGACGTGAAAGCGTGCCGGCCGTATCCCGGGGACGCCCACACGCAGGTACCGACCCTGGCACGGGGAGTCACGAATCCGGAATACGGCGACAGTCCAGGCCAGTATCAGCCGTTCGGGGGATATAAGCGCCGGTAGTGCGCAAACTCGCGGGGATCCGCCTCAGCCGTAGAGTGCGTCGACCTCCGCGGCGAACTCCTTGGCGACGACCGAGCGCTTGACCTTCAGCGAGGGGGTGAGCTGACCGCCCTCCTCGGTGAAGTCGACCGGCAGGATCCGGAACCGCTTGATCGCCTCCGCCTTCGACACCGCCTGGTTCGCCTCGTCGATCACACCCTGGATCTCGGCGTGCAGGTCCGGATCATCGGTCAGGTCCGCGATCGTGGCGTCCGGCGGCTTGCCGTGCGAGTCTCGCCAAGCCGGGAAGAACTCGGGGTCGATGGTGATGAGCACACCGACATACGGCCTGCCGTCGCCCACCACCATGCACTGGCTGACCAGCGGATGAGCCCGGATCCGGTCCTCCAGGACCGCGGGTGCCACGTTCTTGCCGCCGGCCGTGACAATGATCTCCTTCTTCCGGCCGGTGATCCGCAGGTAGCCGTCCTCGTCCAGTTCGCCGATGTCGCCGGTATGGAACCAGCCGTCCGCGAGCGCCGCTGCGGTTGCATCCGGATTGTTCCGGTAGCCGCGCAGCACATGCCCACCTCGGACGAGGATCTCGCCGTCCTCGTCGACCCGGACCGAGGTGCCCGGCAGCGGTCGGCCTACCGTGCCGATGCGCGGGCGCTGGTACGGGTTGACAGCCGCGGCCGCGGTGGTCTCGGTGAGCCCCCAGCCCTCGAGGACGTGGAGACCGATCCCGCGGAAGAAATGACCGAGCCGCTCGCCCAGCGGAGCGCCGCCGGAGATCGCGTACCGGGTCCGCCCGCCGAGCGCGGCCCGCAGCTTTCCGTAGACGAGCCGGTCGAACAGCGCGTGCCTGGCCGCGAGCAGTGGATCGGGCCCGCCCTTGTCCTGCGCCTGGGAGTAGCTGACCGCGGTGCTCACGGCGGCGTCGAAGATCCGCGATCGCAGGCCGCCTTGAGCGTGGGCGCGCGCGCTGGCCGTGTTGTACACCTTCTCGAACACCCGCGGTACGGCCAGGATGAACGTCGGCCGGAACGCGGCCAGGTCGCCGGTCAACTGCCGGATGTCCGATGTGTGCCCGAGCTTCGCCCCCGCCATGATGGCGCCGATTTGCACGATCCGGGCGAACACATGCGCCAGCGGGAGGAACAGCAGCGTGCTGGCCTGCTCGCCCGGGCTGCCTACGAACAGGTCGTCGAGTAGCCGGACGGCGTTGCTGAGCTCGAACAGGAAGTTGCCGTGGGTGAGCTCACAGCCTTTCGGCGCGCCGGTCGTTCCCGAGGTGTAGATGATCGTGGCCAGGCTGCCCGCGTCGAGCGTGGACCGACGGGTGGTGACTGCCTCGTCGGCGACGTCCGCGCCGTCACCGCTGAGCGTGTGCAGCGCGCCACGATCCAGCTGATGCACCGCGCGCAGGGCCGGCAGGTCTGCTCGAATCCCGTCAACCAGTGCGGCGTGTTCCGCGTGCTCGACGATTGCCAGTACGGCTCCGGCGTCCTTGAGCACCCAGCGCACCTGTTCGGCCGACGACGTCTCGTAAATCGGCACGGTGACCGCGCCCGCGCACCAGATCGCGAAGTCGGCGAGCGTCCACTCGTACCGAGTCCGGGACATCAGCGCCACTCGGTCACCGGCGCCGACTCCGGCCGCGATCAGCCCTTTGGCAACCGCGACGACCTCGTCGAGGAACTCCTTGGCGGTTACGTCCAGCCAGCCGTCATCGGTCTTGCGGGCGAACGTCACCGCGTTCGGTTGCTCGGCGGCGTGGTCGAAGATCAGGTCGGTGACATTGCGCGCCGGATCCACCTCGGCCAACGCGGGGAGGCTGTACTCACGAATGGCGGCCACCGGGACTCCAGTGCGCTCGGGCGTTGTGACGATTCTGACCGTAGCTGTCCAGCGTCGTGTCTCCTAGGCTCGCCGGCACGATGTCCCCGATCAATGTGATGGACGAGAGCTACATCGCCGCCGATCGCTCCCGGGTTGCCGGCGCGGTGGCCGATCCGTCCTGGTGGTCGGTGCTGTGGCCGGAGCTGCAGCTGACCGTGACCGAGGACCGCGGTCTCGACGGGGTGCGCTGGGCGGTGACCGGGCGGCTGACCGGCACCGCCGAGGTATGGCTGGAGGACTTTCGCGGCCGTGGGGTCATCGTGCATTACTTCCTGCGCGTAGATCAGGACGGCGCGATCGGCGACCGGCGGGCTCGGCGGCTGTGCCGGCAGTACACGCTGCGCTGGAAGGAGCACGCGTTCGCACTCAAGGACGCGCTGGAATCGGCGGACTAGCGGTCCGCTCGGGTCGACCGCGCGGTCGGGGACAATCGGACCCGATGCGGGTTCACGTCATCAGCGACGTACACGGCGCGCACGAGCACTTGGCCCGGGCCGGCGCCGGTGCCGACGCGCTGATCTGCCTCGGCGACCTCGCGCTGTTCGTCGACTACGCCGATCCCGGCCGGGGCGTGTTCGCGGACCTGTTCGGTCCGGACGCGGTCCGGCATTGGATCGAGCTGCGTGACCAGCATCGCTTCGACGCGGCCCGAAACTACCTGCACGGGCTGCTCGCCGGTTTGGACGGCGATCCGCGCGCGATCACCGAACGCCTGGTCAGGGACCAGTACCGGGTCCTGTTCGCGGCATTGCCGACCCCGACCTACCTGACCTACGGCAACGTCGACATGCCCCATCTGTGGCCGGACTACCTGCGGGACGGGCTGCATTTCCTGGACGGCGAGGTGGTCGAGCTCGGCGGCTGGCGGGTCGGCTTCGTCGGTGGCGGGCTGCCTACCCCGCACCAGGGGCTGGCGGTGATCGACGAGCACGAGTACGGCGCGAAAGTAGCCGCGCTGGGTGCGGTCGATGTGCTGGCCTCGCACATTCCGCCGGACGTCGCGGAGCTCCGCTACGACACGGTCGCCCGCCGGTACGAACGGGGCAGCCAGGCGCTGCTCGACGCGATCCACCGGCACCAGCCCCGGTACATGTTGTTCGGTCACGTGCACAACCCGCTGGCCGACCGGCTGCGGATCGGCCGGACCGAGTGCGTCAATGTGGGCCACTTCGCGGCCACCGGACGTCCGCACGTCCTCGACTGGGGCGATCCCCGGTAGCCTCGCTGCATGGCTGATCAGACGACGTCGAGCATCACCATCGACGCCACGCCGACCGAGATCATGATGGTGATCGCCGACTTCGGGGCGTACCCGGACTGGACCGGCCAGGTGAAGGAGGCGAAGGTCCTGTCCGCCGGCCCGGACGGCCGAGCCGACCAGGTGCGCTTCGTCCTCGATGCAGGGGTTATCAAGGACGAGTACACACTCGGCTACACCTGGGACGACGATCGTGAGGTGCGCTGGACGCTGGTCGAGGAGGGCTCGTTGATGCGTGCCCTCGACGGGTCGTACACGCTGGTGCCGGCCGGTGGCCCGGGGCGAACCGATGTGACGTACCGGCTCACCGTCGACACCAAGATCCCGATGCTTGGCATGATCAAACGCAAGGCGGAGAAGGTCATCGTCGACACCGCGCTGAAGGAGCTGGCCAAGCGAGTAGCCAGCCAGCGCCCGGATGGCGGCTGACCGTGCGGGTACTGCTGTTCACCGGAAAGGGTGGCGTCGGCAAGACCACGGCCGCGGCGGCGACTGCCACGTTGGCCGCGCGGCAGGGCCGGAAGACCCTGGTGCTGTCCACCGACGCCGCACACTCCCTCGGCGACACGTTCGCGGCGACCGTCGGCGCAGAGCCGACGGAGGTGGACGACGGGCTGTTCGTCCAGCATGTCGACGCTCAGCGGCGCCTCGAGCGGTCCTGGCAGCAGATCCAGCACTACTTGCTGAGCGTGCTCGACTCGGCCGGCGTGGACCCGATCGAGGCGGAAGAGCTGACCGTGCTGCCCGGCGCCGAGGAGGTGCTCGCGCTGCTGGAAGTGCGCGACCAGGTCCGCAGCGGGCGCTGGGACCTGGTGGTGCTGGACTGCGCGCCGACCGCCGAGACGCTTCGGTTGCTCGCGCTGCCAGAGGCGCTGGCCTGGTACATGAACCGCATCTTCCCGGTGGAGCGCCGAGTGATCAGAACGCTTCGGCCGGTGCTCGGCCGGCTGGCCGGGGTACCGATGCCGCACGAGGAGGTGTTCGACGCCTTCGAGCGGTTGCACGCCGAGCTGGCGGAGGTGCGCGACCTGCTGACCGACCCGGAGGCCTCGATCCGGCTCGTGCTCACCCCCGAGTCAGTGGTGGTCGCCGAGGCCAGGCGCACCTACACCTCGCTGTGCCTGTACGGATACCGAGTCGATGCGGTTATCGCGAACCGGGTGTTCCCGGCAGCCGGCGCCGACCCGTGGCGGCAGGCGTGGAACACGGCACAAGCTGCCCAGCTGGCCGAGGTCGACGACTCGTTCGCGCCGCTGCCGGTCTACCGCTCGCCGTACCGGTCGGCCGAACCGGTCGGAGTCGCCGAGCTCGCTGAGTTCGGGACCGCCGCGTACGGCACCGGCACCCGGCGGCCGGCCGATCCGCTGGCACCGGCGTCGGCCGAGGATCCGATGCGGGTATCGCGCGACGGCTCCTCCTACGTACTCTCCCTTGCGCTGCCGTTCGCCGATCGGCGGGAGCTTGACCTGGCCAGAAAGGGTGACGAACTGGTGCTGACTGTGGGCGGATACCGTCGCGTCCTCGCGTTGCCGGCGGCGATGGCCCGCACCACGGTCGCCTCCGCCGAGCTCACCGACGGCCGGCTGACCGTCCGCTTTGCCCCAGCTAAGGAGCCTCGATGACCGCTACCGCGGAGGAGTTCGGTCAGCTCATTGGCACGCTGCGGGAATGGGCGTCGACCCACGTGGCGACGGACGAACCGCAGTGCCAGCTGTGCCCGCTCTGCCAGGCCATCGTGGCACTGCGCGAGTCGAAGCCGGAGGTCGCCGAGCACCTGACCATTGCCGCAATCTCGCTGGTGGCCGCCGCCAAGGCGCTCTTCGAGGGAATACCGACGCCTGGCCGGGGGAGCTCCCCGGCGCACTCGGCGGTAGAGCACATCGACGTGGGCTGACCCGCTCGGCAGTCGTTCCGTTCCTTAGATGAGGTGATCATGGATCTCACCATCGGTGTCGACATCGGGGGTACCAAGGTGGCCGCCGGCGTGGTCGACGGCGACGGCAAGATCCGTCTCGCGGCCAAGCGAGAGACCCCGGCCAGCGATCCGGAAGCGACCGAGGATGTGATCGCGTCGCTGGTAGCCGAACTGGTCGAGCGCTTCGACCAGGTGCGTGCGGTCGGCATCGGCGCCGCCGGATACATCGACGCCGAGCGGTCTACGGTGCTGTTCGCGCCCAACCTCGCCTGGCGCAACGAATCGATCAAGGCCGACCTCGAGAAGCGGGTCGGGCTGCCGGTCGTGGTGGAAAACGATGCGAACGCGGCGGCCTGGGGCGAGGCCCGGTTCGGCGCCGGGCGCGGGCACACCCACATCGTGTGCGTCACGCTGGGCACCGGCGTCGGCGGCGGCATCGTCATCCGTGGCGAGCTCTACCGCGGCGAGTTCGGCATCGCCGGGGAGTTCGGGCACATGCAAGTGGTGCCCGGCGGCCTGCGCTGCGGCTGCGGCAACAAGGGCTGCTGGGAGCAGTACGCGTCCGGGACGGCACTGGTTCGCGAGGCCCGCGAGCTGGCCGAGGCCGGCTCGCCGCTCGCGGTGGGGCTGCTCGGGCTGGCCGGCACTCCGGAGGGCATCACCGGGCCGCTGATCACCCAAGCGGCCAAGGAGGGCGACCCGGCTGCCATGGAGCTGTTCGAGGACCTCGGCCATTGGGTGGGCGTGGGGTTGGCCAACCTCGCCGCTGCGCTCGACCCCGGTTGCTTCATCGTCGGGGGCGGCGTGTCCGACGCGGGCGAGCTGCTGTTGCGGCCGGCCAGGGACGCGTACCGCCGAGCGCTCACCGGCCGCGGCTACCGCCCGGAGGCAGAGATCAAGCATGCAGAGCTGGGCGCGGACGCCGGCTTGGTGGGCGCCGCCGACCTTGCTCGCCTGGGCTAGCTCGCCCCGCCGGCGGCCTCCAGGTTCGTTGCGCTCCGGCAGGATCTTGCGCCGGCTCGGCGGGAATCCGCCTTGCGATGTGGCGGTCGGACCAGGAGAGTCGGCGGCGTGATCGAGATCACGGAGCTGACAGCCGAAGACTGGCCGATCTGGCGGGACCTGCGGCTGGCGGCGCTCGCCGAGGCCCCGTATGCGTTCGGGTCCCGGCTGGCCGACTGGCAGAACGCGCCGGAAGACCGGTGGCGGCAGCGGCTGAGCATCCCGGACGGCTACAACCTGGTGGCCGAGCTGAACGGGCGGCCGGTCGGCATGGCCAGCGGGATCCCGGCCGAGGACGATCCCGAGGCGGTGGAGCTGATCTCGATGTGGGTCAGCCCGGCCGCGCGCGGCCGGCAGGTCGGCGATCGGCTGGTGACCGCGGTCGTCGAACGGGCGCGTGAGCGAGGAGCGAGCCGGGTGGTGCTGGCGGTCGCCGCGGACAACCCGGCGGCGACCGCGCTCTACCAGCGGAACGGGTTCCAAGACACCGGCGAGCCGCCTCGATCCATGCCGGACGGTGCTCGCTGCGAGGTCATGATGGTCAAGCCGCTGGCCTGACGTGCCGGGTGGGCCAGGTGCGGAACGCCGGCTGGGGTCAGCGGCCGACGAGCGTGTGCTCGAACGAGTACCGCGAGGCCCGGTAGATGTGGGTGCCGAACTCGACGACCCGGCCCGAGTCGTCGTAGGCGGTGCGGCTCATCGTGAGCAGCGGCGCGCCCCGAGCCTCACCCAGCAGGCGAGCCTCCGTCGCGGTGGCCGCGCGCGCTCCGACCACCTGGGTCGCTACCCGCAGGTGAATCCCGGCGGCGCGCAGCAGCTGGTAGAGCCCGCGTTCTTCGAGTGCCGCGGTCGGCAGTTCGACCAGCTCGGTCGGCAGGTAGTTGCGCATCCTGGCCAGCGGCTCGCCGCCGGCCAGCCGCAGCCGTTCGAGGAACACCACCGCGGTACCGGCCGGGAGCCCGAGCGCCGTCCCGACCGTACCGTCGGCCGGTACCACTGTGTTGACCAGCACTTGGGTCGTCGGCCGCTGGCCGGCCGCGGTCAGGTCGTCGTACAGGCTGGACAGCTCGACCTGGCGCTTGACCTTGGCATGCACGACCTGGGTACCGACGCCGCGGCGGCGGACCAGCAGCCCACGCTCGACCAGGTACTGGATTGCCCGGCGCATGGTCGGCCTGGACAGCCCGTAGTCGTCGGCGAGCTGGATCTCGTTGTCCAGCCGGGTGCCCGGTGGCAGCGCGCCGGCTTCGATCGCGTGCTCGAGCTGCTGGGCGACCTGGAAGTACAGCGGTACCGGGCTGGTCCGGTCCAGTGGAACGCGCAGCAGTGGCTCAGGCATGCGCCCTCGATCCGCTCGACGTCTGGCCCGCACGCCAGCCCGGATAACCGACTGTCAGATCCCTACCGTCGTCCCCGTCGTACTCACTTTTTGGTCTTACGTCAATATGTCATTACAAAGTATTGACAGATCCAATGTCCGGAGCTAGAAACCGGCAAGGCATCGGTGCTGCGGAGGACCCCATGCGGATCGCGCTGGTTGGGGCCGGACGGATCGGCGCCTTCCATGCGGAGGTGCTGGCTCGGCACGCCGATGTCGACGCGCTTCTGATCACCGATGCCGACCAGGCCAGAGCCAACGAGCTGGCGGACAAGCTCAGCGCGACCTTCGCACCGGACTTGTCGGTGGCCATCGAGGCCGGTGTCGATGCGGTGGTCATCGCCGCGGCCACCACCGCCCACGCGGACCTGGTGCATCAGGTCGCCGACGCCGGGCTGCCCATCTTCTGCGAGAAACCGATCGCGCTGGACGTGGCCGCGACCAGGTCGGTGCTGGCGCACGTGACAACCGCCGGGGTGCCGTTCCAGGTGGGGTTCCAGCGCCGGTTCGATCCCGGGCATCGCATCGCCCGGGACGTGCTCGCCGACGGCGGCCTCGGCCGGGTGCATACCCTGCGCGCGGTTACGTCGGACCCGGCACCACCACGTGCGGACTACATCGCCCACGCCGGCGGACAGTTTCGCGACCTGCACATCCACGACTTCGACGCGATCAGGTTCGTCACCGGGCGCGAGATCGACACGGTCTACGCGATCGGGACGAACATCGGCGCCGAGTTCTTCGCAGCGGCCGGCGATGTCGACACCACCGCAGCCGTGCTCCGTCTCGACGACGGCGCGCTGGCGGTGGTGTCCGGCACTCGGTACAACGGTGCCGGCTACGACGTGCGACTCGAACTGTCCGGCACGGATGCTTCGCTCGTGGTCGGGCTGGACGAGCGCAGCCCGCTGCGCTCGGCGGAGCGTGATATCGGCTGGCCGGTCGGGCCTGCCTACTCCGGGTTCCTCGACCGGTTTGATGCGGCCTACCAGGCCGAACTCGCCGCGTTCCTCGACTACGCGCGCGATCGCATCGACTGCCCCTGTTCGGGTGCGGATGCGCTGGCCGCGCTGCAGGTCAGTGAGGCCGCCGAGTGGTCGCGGGCCGAACGCAGGCCGGTTCGGGTGGCGGAGCTCGAGTGAGTCGAGTGCCGGATCTGGACATCGGGCCGGTCGCTGGCAACCCGGTCACGTTGCGCGATCGAGCCGTCGC
>DATFRM010000231.1:0-2124 GCA_035263265.1 Actinomycetes bacterium | reverse complement strand
GTCGATCAGCCGGTCCAATTCGGCCGTGCCGTAGTTGCTCACCCCGATCGACCGGGCCAAGCCCTGGTCGCGGGCCTGGCGGAACCGTTCCCAAGTGCGCAGGAGCGCGTCCGGCCGTGGCGGCCAGTGCACCAGCCAGAGATCGACGTAATCGGTGCCGAGCGCGCGCAGGCTTTCGGCAATCGTGCGCTCCTCCTGACCAGCGCGCCCGGGTGGGAGCTTGGTGGTGATGAATACGTCGCGGCGGTCCAACCCGGTGTCCCGAACGGCGCGCCCGATTTCAGCCTCGTTCCCGTACATGGTCGCGGTGTCGATGTGCCGATAGCCGGCGGCCAGTGCTCTGCGCGTCGCCTCGTACGCGCGACTACCGCGCAGCTGCCAGGTGCCGAAGCCGACCAGGGGCATCGCCACCGGACCGGGCAACATCACACTGCGGCCGTCGTCGAGATCAGTCATGCGTGCCGTCCTTCCTCGCGCTCTACTCTTGCAGGGCCGGACCAACCGAACCAGGTCAAGTGCCGCCGACCAGCCGTCAAGGAGATCGATGGGCGAACATCAGACCGTCCAGGCGGATCAACTCGTACAGCTCGTGCACACATTCCTCGCCGAGCACCCACCGGAGTCGATGGCACGGCTGGACTTCCTTCGGGCCCGGTATGACGCCGGGCTGGCCTGGGTGAACTTCCCGATCGGGCTGGGCGGACAGGGCGCTCCCCGATCACTGCAGCAGCTAGTCGACACCGAGTTCGCCGCGGCCGGCGCCCCGACGAACCAGCCACAGCGGATCGGAATCGGGCTGGGCATGGCCGCGCCCACGATCCTGCGCCGCGGTAACGACCAGCAGCGCCAGCGCTACCTTCGTCCGCTCTGGACCGGCGAGGAAGTGTGGTGCCAGCTGTTCAGCGAACCGGGTGCCGGATCCGACCTAGCCGCACTCGGCACCCGGGCGATCAAGGACGGCGACGGGTGGCGGGTGACTGGGCAGAAGGTCTGGACATCGATGGCGCACGAGGCCAAATGGGGTCTCCTGGTCGCCCGTACCAACCCGGACGTGCCGAAGCACCAGGGGATCACCTACTTCATCGTGGACATGACCGACCCCGGCGTCGAGGTGCGCCCACTACGCCAGCTGACCGGCGAGGCAGAGTTCAACGAGGTGTTCCTGACCGAGGTGCCGATTCCGGCGGACCGGCTGATCGGGGCGGAAGGCGACGGCTGGCGGGTCGCCCAGACCACGCTGATGCACGAGCGGGTAGCGATCGGCGGCGGTGCGCTCCCTAGGGAGGGCGGCGCGATCGGCTTGCTCACCAAACCGTGGCGCGAGCAACCCAAGATCCGAACTCCGGGAATGCATGACGCGGTGCTTCGCGCCTGGGTCGACGCGGAGGCGGTACGACTGACCGGCGAACGGCTCCGCCAGCAGCTCGCCGCCGGCCAACCGGGACCGGAGGGTTCGGCGGCCAAACTCGCCTACGCCCGGCTGAACCAGGAGATCAGCGGGCTGGCGCTCGAACTGCTCGGCGAGCCCGCGTTGCGCTATGACGACTACTCGATGCGCCGACCGGATCGCGTGGACTTCTTCAACCGCTCCCCCGGCTTCGCGTACCTGAGGGCCAGGGGCAACTCGATCGAGGGCGGCACGTCGGAGATCCTGCGCAACATCATCGCCGAGCGGGTGCTCGGGTTGCCCACCGAGATCAGGGTCGACAAGGACGTCGCGTGGAAGGACCTGCCCCGATGAGCACCACCGAGGTACGTCCCGGGGCACCGAGCCTGCTGTACAGCGAAGTCGAGGAGGAGCTGCGGGCCAGCGTCCGCGCCCTGCTTGGTGACCGGAGCCCGTGGCCCGACGTGCTGCGGCGGATGGAGTCCGATCAGCCCTACGACCCGGACCTGTGGCGCCGGCTGGGCGGCGAACTCGGCTGCGCCGCGTTGCCGGTACCGGAGGCGGCGGGCGGTGCCGGCGCGAGCTGGCGAGAGACCGCGGTTGTGCTCGAGGAGTTGGGCCGCACGGTCGCGCCGACGCCGTTCCTCGGCAGCGCGGTGCTGGCCACCGCGGCCGCGCTGGCATGCGACGCCCGCTCGGTGCTCGCGGATCTGGCGAGCGGTCGAGCGACCGGGACC
>DATFRM010000230.1:0-10187 GCA_035263265.1 Actinomycetes bacterium | reverse complement strand
CCGGCTCGGGCTTCCTAGACTCGACAGATGGCCGACCGGGTGCTGGTGGTCGAGGACGACTCGACCGTCGCCGAGGTGGTGGTCGGCTACTTGCATCGCGCCGGGTTCGAGGTGACCGCGGCCGCCGACGGCCGGGCGGCGCTGGACACGGCCGCGGACTGGCGACCCGATCTCGTCGTGCTCGATCTGATGCTGCCCGGCCTCGACGGCTGGGAGGTATGCGGCCAGCTGCGCGCCAGGGACGGACGGCTTCCGGTGATCATGCTGACCGCGCTCGGCGAGGAAAGCGACCGGGTCCGCGGCCTGGAGCTCGGTGCGGACGACTACGTGACCAAGCCGTTCAGCCCCCGGGAGCTGGTACTGCGGGTGCAGTCGGTGCTGCGGCGCAGCCGCTCGGCGCCGGATCGCTACGGTGCGCCCGACGCCGGCCGGCTGACCGGAGGCCCGATCGAGCTGGATTTGACCGCGCACCGGGCCTTCCGGGCCGGCCGCGAGCTCACCTTGACCGCGCGCGAGTTCGACCTCCTCGCGTTCTTCCTCGCCCATCCCGGGCAGGCCTTCGGCCGTGCCGAGCTGATGGAGAAGGTCTGGGGCTGGACGTTCGGTGACCAGTCGACGGTCACCGTGCACGTACGCCGGCTGCGGGAGAAGCTCGAGGACAACCCGGCGGACCCGCAGCTGTTGCAGACGGTATGGGGGGTCGGCTACCGGTTCGAGGCGACGCCATGACCGCGCTCGGAGGCAGGCCGTGACCGCCGCGCTCGAAGTGGCGCTGATAGCCGCGCTCACCGCAGGCGTAGTCGGCCTGATCGGGGCCGTACTGCTGTACGCGCTGCGCCGGGCCAGCCTGCGCGTCACGGTCACACTGGTCGCGGTCACCACCGCACTGGCCGTGGTGGCGGCGGTGGTCGCCACCGCGCAGGCGATGTTCCTGGAGGCGCACGATCTCGGCGTCATCATCGAGGTCACGGTCGTGGCCGGCGCGGTATCTACCGTGCTGGCCCTGGTACTGGCGCGGTGGGTGGTGCGGGGCAGCCGGGAACTGGCCTCGGCTACCCGGGACTTCGGTACTACCGGCGCGTTCGCGGCGCCAGCCGATCCGCCGACCGCCGAGCTGGCGGCGCTTGCCCGCGAACTGGCCGAGACCGACCGCCGGCTGGCCGAGTCGCGAGAGCGGGAACGTGCGCTCGAATCCTCCCGCCGCGAGCTGGTTGCCTGGGTATCGCACGACCTGCGAACCCCGCTGGCCGGCCTGCGTGCGATGGCGGAGGCGCTCGAGGATGGGGTGGCCGCCGATCCGGCCCGCTACCACCGGCAGATCCGGGCCGAGGTGGACCGGCTAGCCGGGCTGGTCGACGACCTGTTCGAGCTGTCCCGCATCCAGTCCGGCACGCTCCAGCTGACCCTGACCGCGGTTCCCATCGCGGACCTGGTCAGCGACGCACTCTCCGGTGCCGATGCGCTGGCCAAGGCTCGCGGGGTACGGCTGGCCGGCACCGCGTCTGCGCGGGCCATGGTGCGTGCCGACGGCCGGGAGCTGTCCAGAGTGCTGACCAACCTGGTCCTGAACGCGATCCGGCACACCCCGGCCGACGGCACCGTGGCAATCCAGGCCGGGAATGCGGACGGCGCGACGGTCCTCGCTGTGACCGACGGCTGCGGCGGCATCCCGGACGCGGATCTGGCCCGGGTCTTCGACGTCGGCTGGCGCGGTAGCCAGGCCCGCACTCCGGGCCCGCAAACCGGCGCCGGGCTGGGCCTGGCTATCGCACGAGGCATCGTCGAGGCGCACTCCGGCAGCATCACGGTGGCCAATACCGACCGCGGCTGCCGTTTCGAGGTCCGCCTTCCGAGCGCCGGATGACCCAACGGGCCGGGAAAACCTGCTGGTAGACAGCCTTTTCACAGGTAGGACTTGACGTCGGGTTCGCACTCCTGCACGCTCAGCCACACCCACCACAAGGTGGTTCGCCCGGCCGGGGTCCTCCGCCTGTTGACCCCGGTCGGGTTGGTCCGAGCCAGCCGCTGCCTCCTCCGGGCTGGTCCGGGCCAGGGTTCGGCCTCGCCGGGCCCAACCGATCGGGCGCCCCTCGCCCCCCAGGGGCGGCCCGGCCAACCGGCTCCGCGGGCCCGACTCGACCCCGGCTCGCGGAGCCGGTCCATGTCTGCCCCGCCTCGGTTTTCTGCCCGGCCGCTCGTCCTGACCACCTCGTCCAACCCGTCTCTGCCCGGCGCAGTTCCCCGGCGCAGTTCCCCGCCTGTTCACCAGCCTGATCACGTCGTGCGGAAGGATGTCCGGCATGCGGATCGTCGTGCTGTCCGGCGGAATTGGTGGCGCCAGGTTCCTGCGCGGAGTGCTGGCCGCGATTCCGGACGCCGAGGTCACCGTGATCGGCAACACCGGTGACGACATCACGCTGCACGGCCTGCGGATCTGTCCCGACCTGGACACCGTCATGTACACGCTCGGTGGCGGGATCCACGAAGGGCAGGGCTGGGGGCGTGCCGACGAAACCTACGCGGTCGCCGCCGAGCTGGCCGCGTACGGCGCCGAGCCGCAGTGGTTCGGCCTCGGCGACCGCGACCTGGCTACCCACATCCTGCGCACCCAGCTGCTGGCCGGAGGGATGCCGCTGTCGGCCGTGACCGACCGGTTGTGCGCCCGCTGGCGCCCCGGAGTGCGGCTGCTGCCGATGACCGACGACCCGGTCGAGACCCAGGTCACCATCGCCGGTCCGGACGGCCCGCGGACAGTGCACTTCCAGGAGTACTGGGTCCGCCTGCATGCCGAGCCGGAGGCGATCGCGGTTGTTCTGGCGGGTTCCGACCGGGCCGCGCCCGCGCCCGGCGTGCTGGATGCGATCGCGACGGCTGACCTCGTACTGCTCGCGCCGTCCAATCCGGTGGTCAGCATCGGTCCGATCCTGGCCGTATCAGGGATCAGGGACGCGCTGGTGGATTCGGCCGCGCCGGTCATCGGGCTGTCCCCGATCGTCGGTGGCGCCGTGGTGCGCGGGATGGCCGACAAGCTGCTACGGCTGATCAGCGTGGCCACGACGGCGTCCGCGGTGGCGCTGGGTTACGGCCCGGATCTGCTCGACGGCTGGCTGGTCGACACCGTTGACGCCGGCGAGGTAGCGGCGGTGGCGGCCAGCGGCATCGAGTGCCGAGCGGTGCCACTACTGATGCGGGATCTTCCAACCACCGAGGCGATGGCGCGGGCCGCCCTCGACCTGGCAAGCCAGGTCACCGTCGGGTGATCACCATTCGCCCGGTCCGCGGGCTGCCGGAGATTACCGCCGGGTCGGATCTGGCCGCACTGATCGCTGCCGCGGCCGGCGAGCTGGCCGACGGCGACATCGTGATCGTGACCTCGAAGGTGGTGGCCAAGGCCGAGGGCCGGGTGCTGGAGGCCGCGGATCGGGACGACGCGATCAGCGCAGAGACGGTCCGGGTGGTGGCTCGCCGCGGCCCGCTGCGCATCGTGCAGACCCGCCATGGCCTCGTGCTGGCCGCGGCCGGCGTGGACGCATCGAACGTGGCGCCCGGGCACGTTGTGCTCCTTCCGGTCGACCCAGACGCATCCGCTCGCCGGCTTCGCCTGGGACTGGCTACCCAAACCGGCGCCCAGGTCGCGGTGCTGATCACCGATACGGTCGGGCGGCCCTGGCGGCAGGGTCTGACCGACATTGCGATCGGGGTGGCCGGGCTCGAGCCACTGATCGACCTGCGCGGTGGCACCGACGGCTACGGCCGGCCGCTGGATGCGACCGTTATCGCGGTCGCCGACGAGCTGGCCGCGGCCACCGACCTGGTCAAGGGCAAGGTGGCCGGGGTACCGGTCGCTGTGGTCGGCGGGCTCGGCCACCTGGTGACCGGCTCGGACGGTACGGGCGCGCGAGCCCTGATCCGGCCTCCGGACGAGGACATGTTCCGGCTCGGCACCGCCGATGCCGTGCGGGCCGCGGTCGCGTTTCGCGGCGAGACCACCGAGTTCGTCGCTCGGCCGGTACCGGCCGAACTCATCGACTCGGCGATCGCCGACGCCGGGACCGACTCGGCCGGGTTCATCCGGATCGGCCCGGCGGACCGGCCCGAGGTGCCGACGCTGGTCGTGGCGTGCGTTCGCGGAGCGACGCGCGAGGTGCCCGACCTACTCGCAGTGGGCGCGGCGATCGCTGATCTTCAGTTCCTGTTGGCCGCGGAAGAAATCGGTTCGTCCTGGCGGCCGCTCGATCGGGCCCGGTTGTCAGACCTTGGTGCGCTTCCCACCGGTTGGGAACCGGTCGGACTACTGGCGATCGGCTACCCCATTCAGCCGCCCTGGTAGTCCGGCCCCCGGCTCAGCAGCCTCGGTAGTCGCGGCCGGCGAACCGCGGTCCGCGCCGGGGCGGACCCACCCCGGCCAGCTCGATGTAACGGACTGCGCGGAACCGGTGCCCGGCGTACGGCGCGAGCAGCTCCAGCATCTGGGCGTCGTCGACTTTGCGGCCTAGCAAGGCCCAGCCCACCATGCCGGACAGGTGGTAGTCGCCGACGCTCACCGCGTCCGGATCGCCATGCGCCCGCTGCCGTACCTCGGCCGCTGTCCATATCCCCACCCCGGGCAGCATCCGCAGCCGACGCTCGGCTTCGACCGCCGGCAGGTCGACGGTCTCCTCCAGTCGGGTCGCCACGGTCGCGGCCGCCCTGATCGCTCGCACCCGGCCGCCGTCGAGCCCGGCCCGATGCCATTCCCAGGTCGGGATCGCCAGCAGCTGCGCCGGCTTCGGCGGAACCCGCAACGGCCGACTCCGCCCAGGGGGCAGCGGACCCGGCGCCGCCTCGCCGAACCGCCACAGCAGATCCCGCCAGGACTGGAACGCCTCCTGCCCGGTCACCTTCTGCTCAATGATCGCCGGGAGCAGCGACGCGAGCACCAGCCGCGTCTTCGGCACCCGCCAGCCCGGCCAGCGGCGGGCGGACTCGGCAATCAACGGGTGCAGCGGCACGAAGCCCGCCGGGTCGTCACCGTCTCCGAGCAGCGCCGGTACCCCATCGAGCAGCCAGGGAGCCCCGCTTCCCCAGGCACTGGCCAGGATCTCTCCCGAGCCTGGCCGCGCGGCGAGCCGCAACGTGCCGGTACCTTCGGGAGTCCGGCAGGCCAGCCACCAGCCACCGGCTCGGTCCCGATAGCAGGCGGGATCACCGCCACCGTGCTTGAGCGGGCCGATGATGGCACTCAGCCCAACCGGGCGGCCGGGCCGCCACGTCCGCAGCAGTTCGCTCGGGCCGGTTTGAGCGGTTGCTACGGTCACCCGGCTATCCTGCCCGGAGATTAAGGGCAATCGGCGCCAGAGCCGTAGACTCGCCCAGAATCGCCATCGACAATCACACCGCGACCCGCCCGGGTCACGGGCGGGCCACGCATGACGGGCCGCTGAGGTACGAGAGAGACAGCATGGCCAACAAGCCGAAGCAAGCGTCCAGCGCGGAGCGCCGGGCGCGCATCGAGGAGATGCGCCGCCAGCAGCAAGCGGCCGAACGCCGGAAGAACATCGTGATCATCGGGCTGGGCCTAGTGCTCGGCATCGGACTGATCGCGGCGGTGGCCGTCCCGATGGTGATGAAGGAGCAAGACAACCGAGCGCCGCTCGCCTCGTTCGGGGTGCCACTGGCGGAAGCTTCCTGCAGCGAACCCACCAACGACCCGGCGACCAGCGCCAACCATGTCGGCCCCGGCACCAATCAGCCGGGCGTCACCAAGGTCACGTATGCCAAGGTGCCGCCGAGCAACGGCGATCACTTCGCCGCACCGGCGCAGATCAGCCGGCACTTCTACACCGCCGACGACCGGCCACGGGTCGAGACGCTCGTACACAACCTGGAGCACGGCTACACGATCGTCTGGTACGACTCGACCATCACTGGCGATCAGTTGCAGGCCGCCAAGGACCTGGCCGACCGGGTGCCGGAGGACTCGAAGAACCGCAAGTTCATCGTGTCCGCCTGGGACGAGTCATACGGCACGCTCCCGGACGGCAAGCACGTCGCGCTCGTGCACTGGAGCGCCGACGGCCGCGGACACCGCCAGTTGTGCGGCGCGATCAGCGGCGCGGCCATTGAGCAGTTCATGGGCACGTTCCCGGCCAGCGACGCCCCCGAGCCGAACGCGCCGTAACCACCGAAGCCGTCCTGCCGCCTGTCCCTACGCTGGGCCAGGCGGCGGACTGCTTTTGGCCCGACCCGCCGTCCCGACCCACGGTCTTGACTCGGCCGGGCGACCGATTGCTACTGATCCGAGGAGAACCTGATCGCGCCCGCGGCCAGTACCGCGCCGGGCCATATCCGGACCCCGGCACGCAGCTCGTTGACGGCGCCGACGTCGGCGCCGTCCCCCACGACCGCCTCGTCCAGCACGCAGCCTGCGCCGATTCGCGCGGCGGTGCCGACCACTGACGCGCGAACCACCGCGCCATCCCCGATCACGGCGCCGTCCAGCAGCACCGAGCCATCGACGTGCGCGCCGTTGCCCACTCGGACCCGACTACCCACGCTGGCGCCGCCGACCAGCTTCGCGTCCGGGGCGACCTCGGCCCCGGCCAGGACCAGCGCCTCGCCGTCCACCAGCGGGACGGCCGGGGACGGCGCCCGGCCGAGCACGAGGTCGGCCGAACCGCGCACGAAGGCCGCGGGCGTGCCGACGTCCAGCCAGTACGACGAGTCCAGGTATGCGCGAACCCCGGCGCCGCGCGCCAGCAGTGCCGGGAACGTCTCTCGCTCGACCGAGACCACCTGGCCCGCCGGTATCTCGTCGAGCACTCGGCGCCGGAATACGTAGCACCCGGCGTTGATCTGGTTGGAAACCGGCTCGGGCATCTTCTCCAGAAACGCAATCACCCTGCCGTCCCGGTCGGTCGGCACGCATCCGTACGCCCGCGCATCGGCGACCTCGGTCAGGTGCAGCGTGACATCGGCATCCGTATCCCGGTGCACATCGAGTTGGGCCCGGATGTCGTGCCCGGACAGGATGTCTCCGTTGAAGATCAGCACTGGATCGTCTGGGCTGGACCGCAGCCGGTCCGCGACGTTGCGCAGCGCACCGCCCGTGCCCAGCGGGGTCGGTTCGGTCACGTAGCTGAGCTCGAGTCCGAGTGCCGAGCCGTCGCCGAAGTGGTCGCGGAACAGCTCAGCCCGGTACGACGTGGCGAGCACCAGGTGCTCGACCCCCGCCTGCTGTGCCCGCGCAAGCAGATGGGTGAGGAACGGCACGCCTGCGCACGGCAACATCGACTTCTGAATATTGACGGTCAGTGGTCGCAGCCGAGTTCCCTTGCCGCCAACCACCATGATCGCTTCGGTCATGGCCTCTTATCACTACCTGCGCGGTACCTCGGTCGGGCCAGAGCCTGTCCTGGTACCGCGCCTATGCCGGGCGGGCCAGCGCGCCCGCGGCCCGAGCGTACGCCTCCATATGTGCCTGTGCGGAGGCCGCCCAGGTGAACTGCGCGGCTCGGGCGAACCCGGCCTCGCCCAGCTCACGGCGGCGCCGGTCATCGGCGAGCAGCGCCCGGAGCTCGGTCGCGATCGAGTCCGGGTCGGGCTCGGTGTACGCGACGGCGTCGCCGCCGACCTCTGGCAGCGACAACCGGCGGGTGGCAAGTACCGGCGCTCCGCAGGCCATCGCCTCCAGCACCGGAAGTCCGAACCCCTCGGACTGGGAGGGGTAACCGACCACCAGCGCACCGCCGAGGTAACCGGGCAGGTCGGTGGGCCGCAGGTAGCCGGGTCTGACCACGCGCAGGTGGGAGGGGACCTCGGCAACCGCACGGTCCACCTCGCCGTCCACTCCCGGGTAGCCGGCCAGCACCAGGGCCGGCGGCTGCTCCAACTCGGCGACCGCCTGTGCCCAGCCGCGCACCAGGGCGGAGACGTTCTTGCGCGGGGCGATCTCGCCGAGGAACGCGACGTACGGCAGCCCGTGCAGCCCGAGCCGGTCGGAGACCCGGCGCCGCTCCTGCTCGGTCGGCCGGTGGAACGCCTGCGTGTCGACACCGTGGTAGGCCACGTCGATGCGATCCGGATCGGCGCCGAGCACCCGGACCAGTTCGTCCCTGGTGGCCCGGGACGGGACCAGGCACCGGGTGGCGCGGTGCAGCGAGGTCCGGGTGGCGGACCGGTAGAAACCGCCCCGAACCGACGAGTGAATCTCTGGGTTGGAGAACACCGTGATGTCGTGGATGGTCACAACCACCGGCTGGCTCGCGCGCAGCGGCATCGTGTAGTACGGCTCGTGGATCACGTCCACCTCGAGCTGGCCAGCCAGTACCGGCAAGCCGGCCTGCTCCCAGGCGAGCCGAGCCGAACGATGCGAGATCGCGGCCGGACCGGCGACCACGCGGGCCTGCGGAGCGAGCCTGGAGCATCGCTCCGCATCGGCACGCTGGCAGGCAATCGCGAGATCGGCTCCGGCGGCGGCAAGCGCTGCGATCAGCCCGTCGACGTACCGCCCAAGCCCGCCACGGTCGGCGGGTACGGGGGTCGCGTCGATGAGCACGCGGGGCGCCATGACTGACGGCTCCTCGAGGTCAACGACTGTCCTGGCAATGGACGGTTCAGCTTACGCCGAGCTGCGGTTATCTCGGCGATCGGAGGGTTGTGCCGACGTGGCGCGTCGGCGAACGTTCGCCGGACCCCCCGCGGTCAGTGCCGAACCACCGGCGAGCAGCAGGTCGGCGATGGTCAGAAACAGCCGCGAGGTGAGTGCGACGACGAGCGCGGCGGCCGGGCTGAGCACTGGCGCCAGTAGTGCGACGAGAGCGAGCTCGCGGATGCCGGCACCGGCTGGCGCGATCATGATGATCGGACCGGCACACCAGGCGATCGCGAACGCCCCGAACGCCACTGGCAGCGCTCGCTGTGCCGGCGCCCCCAGGTCGATCACCAGGATGCCGATGTGGAGTCCGAACAGCACCCAGGCAACCAGCGACCAGCCGAACGCCCGCACCAGTCCGCGCCCGGTCAGCGGTTGATCCAGCGGCTCGCGCCGCAACAGCCGGAATGCCAGCCCGAGCAGCCGGTTGGTTATGCGTGGGTACAGCAGGACCGCGATCACCGGGGCGAGCAGGAGCAGCCACCGGTAACCGGGCGCGGAGTCGCCAAGCAGCGGCAGCGCGGCCGCGGCGACGAACAGCGCCGAGGCGAACACCACCAGCATGGTCAGCACGAACGCCGCCGCCGACCGGCGGCGCGCCAGACCGAGCGAACGCCCGAGCTCCATCTGAGCGACCAGCGGCCAGATCGCTCCGGGCACGTACTTGCCGAGCTGACCGACGAAGAACACCCGGGCGACCGGCCGGACCGGCACCGGAGTACCGAGATCGGTCAGCAGTGCCCGCCACACCATCATCGAGACCGCGCTGCCGCCGATCGCGGCCAGTAGCGAGAGCAGCAGCGGCCCGGGATCAAGTTGGTGGAGGCTGGCGCTGACCTGGTCCCATCGCGTGACGACGGCGAACGCGCCAAGCCCGCCGGCTAGGCCGAGAAACCCGATCCGGAGCGGGCGCTGCCACCGGCCGAACCGGCCCGTGCTCGGCCGCGCGCCAGGCACGGCTCCGGGCGCGGGCTGGCCCGCCGACTCCGCCGCCATCCCGGACATCCTCCGGCCTCTCGATCCAGCGGACGTCCCGGACATCCGCCGGCCTCTCGATCCAGCCGCCGTCCCGGACAGCCGATGGCCCGCCGACCCGGCCGCTCGCTGGCCAGCGGGCTCGGCGGCCGTCCCAGCGGGGACCTCAAGCTCGGCGGGCGGGTTGGCCATCCCCGCACCCTAGCTGACCTGCTCCACCGCCTCGTACCAAGCGACCCAGGCCGGCCACTCGCTGGCCCCGGGACTTGGCGGCCGTCCCAATGGGACCTCGAGCCCGGCCGGCGGGTTGGCCATCCCCGCTCCCTACCTGACCTGGCTCGCCGCCTCTTACCAAGCGACCCAGGCCCGTCCACTGCCCGCAGGCGCCGCCTGCCCGTCCAGCCATACCGCCTGGGTGCCGAGCTCGGCTCGCCCGCCGGGGGCTAGGTGCCCTGGATCGGGGCAAGCAGCTCGATCCGGTTTCCGACCGGATCAGCGGTATAGCAGCGGTGATAGCCAGGCAGCGCGCCGTCCCAGCGGATCGGTGCGCCCGCCGCGACCAAGCCGTCGGCGAGCGCCT
>DATFRM010000229.1:0-3765 GCA_035263265.1 Actinomycetes bacterium | reverse complement strand
AGGCGACGTTCGTCGTGATCTACCTGGTGATGGCCGCGCTGGCGATCGCAGGCGCGCTGCTGGGAAGCCGGGTCCGGCCGATCGGCGTGGCGCGCGGCGCACCGGAGATCGCCCCGGCGGCGGCCTACTAGCCACACCTGGGCTGCGGCCTACTAGCCACACCTGGGCGGCGGCCTACTAGCCGCCGCTGGGCAGCGGCTTCTCGTGCGCTGGGAAGCCGAGGTAGCTGCGGGCGATCATGCTGATCCACTGATAGACCGCATCTTCATTCGGAGCCAGCGGTCCCGGCCTGAAGTGCGGCGAGGCCAGGCCGCGCTGCACCGACTCGCATGCCGCCCAGTCCTGCCGGTTGGTGCGATCCCAAAACTCGACCGCGTACGCCGGGTCGCCCACCTCGGGCGGGAACAGCCACGCGCACTCCACCCAGGTGCGATCCGGTGCGAGCGGCACCAGCCGGTGCGTCATCACGTAGTCCGGGTGCAGCGAGAGCAACAGATTCGGGAACAACCCGAGATACAGCACGTGCCGCTGATCGACGCCCGGCAGCGGCACTCCGCCCGAGCGGCCGGACAGCGACATCGTCGCCGCCTCGTCGGCGAGGTCCATCGAACCGCCGACCCAGGCCCCCGGCCGATCCCAGTTCTCCCCGCTGCTCGGCGGGGAGACCCGGCACAGTTCGGGATGGATCATCGGGCAGTGGTAGCACTCGTGGTAGTTCTCGACCAGGACCTTCCAGTTCGCCGCCACCTCGTACTCATGCACCGCGCGGACCCCCAGCTCGGCCGGGGCATAGGGGCGGACCAGCTCGGCCAGGTCACCGAGATGGGTCTCGAGTGGCACCGCGGTCGCGGTCGCGTTCAAGAACAGCCAGCCGTGCCAGTTCGTCACCGGCAGCTCCACCAGACGATGATCGGCCGGCTCGAAATTGGGCAGGTCGGCGAATCCGGGCGCGGCCAGCAGCGACCCGTCCAGTTCGTACGACCAGCCGTGGTAAGGGCAGACCAACGCCCGCCGATCACCGGTGTGCCCGATGGCGACCACCTCGTGCCCGCGGTGCCGGCAGGTGTTGGCCAGCGCCCGGACCGCGCCGTTGGCCGGCCAGGTCAGCAACACGCCGATGTCGCCCACGACCAGGCCGCGCTGCCGGACCGTGTCGCCGTTGCTACCGGCGTGCAACTCGTCGGCGCGGCCGACACACACCCAGGAGCCGGCGAACAGGTGCCGCTGCTCCCAGGCCAGCAGGTCCGCTGAGGTGTAGGCCACCGCAGGCAGCATGGTGCCCTCGCCGAACCGGCGGGTCGCCGCCGCCAGTGCCTCGGGCGGGATCGGGGCCAGGTCCGCAGCCGTGTGCGGTCTAGGCGACGGCGGCAACGGTTGGCTGGGGTGTGCGCTCATGCCGACCTCCGGAGCAGCCGGCCGAACCGGCGCCGGTCGGTTAGCACCTGCTTGACGACGTTCCGGCCGGGGATTCCGGTGACCCCACCACCGCCGTGGGTGGCCGATCCGGCCTGGTACAGCCCGGCGATCGGGGTGCGCAGGTCGGCGAAGCCGGCCGCCGGTCGGCAGTGGAACATCTGACCGGGGGTCAACTCGCCGTGGAAGATGTTGCCGCCGATCAGGCCGTACTCCTGCTCCATCTGGTACGGGCCGATTACCTGGCGATGCAGCACCGAGTCGGCGAAGCCGGGCGCGACCGCGTCCATTCGGGCGACCGCGCGATCGGCGTACGCCGCGAGCTCGGCGTGGTGCGGTTCGCTGTGCCAGGCCTGCGGCACCCACTGGGTGAACATCGACACGATGTGGTGGCCTTCGGGTGCGAGCGTCGGGTCGAACACGCTCGGGATGCAGACATCGGCGAACGGAAGCGTGGTGGGCCGGCCACCGACGGCCTCCTGGAACGCGGTCTCGACCTCGTCGAGCGACTCGGAGAGCACGATCGTGCCGCCGTGCACGTCGGGCGCGAAGTCCGGATGACTGGCGAACCTGGGCAGCCGGTCGACCGCCAGGTTGATCTTCACGGTGCCGGACCTGGTCTTCCACGACTCGATGTCGGCGACGAAATCGGCCGGCAGCTGGTCGCGGTCGACCAGCCGGAGGAACGAGATCTGTGGGTGCGCTGTAGTGATCACCGTGCCGGCGCTGATCTGCTCACCGCTCGCGAGCGTCACCCCCGTGGCGCGGCCGTCCGCGACGTCGATGCGTGCGACACCGGCGCCGGTGCGGATCTCCGACCCGAACGCGAGCGCAGCCGCGGCCATGGCCTGGGTCACCGCCCCCATCCCGCCGCGCGGGAAGCCCCAGGCACCCACCTGGCCGTCGCCCAGGTCGCCGATGTGGTGGTGCAGCATCACGTACGCGGTGCCGGCCGAGCGCGGCCCCGCCCAGCCGCCGATGACACCTGAGACCGACAGCAGGCCACGCACCGCGTCCGAGCGGAACCAGTCCTCGACCAGATCGGCGACGCTAGCGGTCAACAACCGGGTCATGTCGAAGGCACCGCGCACATCGAGCCCGCGCAGATGGCGCAGCAGTACGGCCTGTTTGGCCAGCTCCCAGGGCCGGTGCGAGCCGACCCGCGGCGGGATCTCGGCAAGCAGCGGCCGAACCACTTGGCCGAGCCCGGCCAGCCAGGCGTCCCAGCGCTCGTACGCCTCCGCATCGGCGGTGGCGAACTTGGCGATCTGCTCGAACCGCTCGACCGGGTTGGCCGGCATGGCCAGGTAGCGACCGTCCCGACGAGGAGCGAAGTATGGCCCCTGCGGATAGACGTGGTAACCGTGCCTAGTCAGCTGCAGGTCGCGCACCATCGCCGGTGGGAGCCAGCTCACCACGTACGACAGGGAGGTCACCGTGTAGTCCGGACCGAACGGATGCTCGCTGACCGCGGCGCCGCCGACCACCGGGCGCCGCTCGCAGACCAGCGTGCGCAGCCCGTGCCTGGCCAGATATGCGGCCGCGACCAGGCCGTTGTGGCCGCCACCGATGATCACTACGTCGTACTCGGATGCCACGCTGTCGCCCTTCAGTTGCCGCGGCCGATTGTCGACCCGGAGTCAGCAATATGCCGCATCGCCCGCTACTGGGGAATGTGTCCATCCGCGTCCTTGATCAGCCGCGTCGGCCTGGGGATAGATTGCGCTGCATGAGCGGCGAGACCTCGCAGACCCTGGACCGGGGGATCCGGGTGCTGCGCGAGCTGGCCGAGGCGCATGGCGGACTGACCGTCACCGAGCTGGCTGCTCGGATCGGGGTGAACCGCACCGTGATGTACCGGCTGCTGGCCACGCTCGAGCACCACAGCCTGGTCCGCCGGGATGTGGACGGCCGGGTCCGGCTCGGGCTCGGGGTGCTCGGACTGGCCAGGCGGGTCCAGCCGCTGCTGCGTGACGCCGCCCTGCCGGTGCTGCGCCGATTGGCCGAAGAGGTCGGCGCGACCGCTCACCTGACCATCGCCGACGGCGGCGAGGCGCTCGCGGTCGCGGTGGTCGAGCCGTCCTGGACCGACTACCACGTTGCCTACCGGGTCGGCTCGCGCCATCCGCTCACCAGCGGCGCAGCCGGCCGAGCGATCATGCTGGGCCGGTCCGGGCGGGGCTCGGGAGCTAACCCTGGTGCCGGTAGTGGCGGGTCCGCGCCCGGAACCAAGGCCACCGGGTACGTGGTCAGCCAGGGCGAGCTTCAACCGGGCGCCCACGGCGTCGCGGCCCCGGTGCTCGGGATCGCCGCAATGGAGGCCAGCGTTGGGGTGGTGACGCTCGGCCCGCT
>DATFRM010000228.1:0-2268 GCA_035263265.1 Actinomycetes bacterium | reverse complement strand
TCATCGTACGGACCGCGGTACTTCGGGATGCCGTTCCGGTCGCAGCGGTCGAGCAGGCAGAGGAAGTACTGGCTCGGCCCACCGTTGATGATGTCGGTCGCCCACATCCGCTCGATGCCGTATTTGATGTCAGCCGTCCTGACCGGGCTCCCGTCCTCGAACCGCAACCCGCTGCGGATCGTGTAGGTCCACGCCGTGCGATCGGCGTTGGGGGCTCCGGGCGCGGTCGCCAGATCCGGGACTACTCCACCGACGGACCCCGATGCCAACGCCATCAGCTGCCGCACGTACAGCCGCTGCATGGTCCAGCACCAGCGGTAGAACGCACGTGCGGGATCCCACGAGTCACAATCCGACATCGAGGCGAGCCGCAACGTCCCGCCGGCCACTGTGGATGGGTTGACGACTTCCTTGGTGGCCGCGTTGAAGCCGGACGGGCTGGTGGCCGGGGTCGCGGTGGTTCCCCCCGGCCCGGTGGCACCGCGATCCCGGCCACCGCTGGTACAAGCAGTGGCGGCCAAGCCCAGGGCCAAGCCCGCAATGACGAGGCAGGCAGCTCGCGGTCTCATCGCAATCCTTTTCGCCGACCCGTGCCGACGGCTCGATAGTGCGCGCAGCGGATGGGACTACCAAGGCTCCTTGACGTATCGAGGCTCCCGCTTTGGGAAACCTTTGCCCAGCCGAGACCCGCTAGAGATCCACGATGTGCTCGGGGCGGATCGGAACCCGGCGGAGCGACCGACCGGTGGCGGCCCGGACCGCGGCCACGATGGCCGGCGTCGACGAGATCGTTGGCGGCTCACCGACCCCGCGCAGCCCGTAAGGCGCATGCGGATCGGCCAACTCCAGGACATCCACCCGCATCGGCGGCATGTCCAGGATGGTCGGGATGAGGTAGTCGGTGAACGACGGGTTGCGGATCTTACCGTCGCTGACCTGGATCTCCTCCATCAGCGCCAATCCGAGCCCCTGGGCCGAACCACCGTGGATCTGCCCGACCACCGCGTCCGGGTTGATTGCCTTGCCGACATCTTGGGCGCACGCCAGCTCGACCACACGGACCAACCCGAGCTCGGTGTCGACGTCCACCACGGCGCGATGTGCTGCGAACGCGTACTGCACGTGTGCGTTGCCTTGCCCGGTCTGCGGATCGAGCCCGCTGGTCGGGCGGTGCCGCCACTCGACCGTCTCCTCGACGTACTGGTCGCCGAGCAGCGAGACCAGGTCGACGTCGCGGAGGTCGCTCGGCCGGATGCCATCGGCCCGCATCGCGGCCAGGTCAAGGAGGCGATCCCGTACCGCATCGGATGCTGCCTTGACCGCTCCCCCGGTCACGTAGGTCTGCCGGGACGCCGACGAGGACCCGGAGCTGCCGACCGACGTGTCGGCCGGCAGCACCACGACCCGGGAGATGCCCAGCTCGGTCCGGGCGATCTGCGCCTGCACGGTGACCAGCCCCTGGCCCACCTCGGCGGCCGCGGTGTGCACCTGCACGGTCGGCTCACCGCCGATCACCGACACCCGCACCCGCGCGGTCGAGTAATCGTCGAAGCCCTCGGAGAAGCCGACGTTCTTGATCCCGATGCCGTAGCCGAGGCCGCGCACCACACCCTCGCCGTGCGTGACGTTCGACACGCCCCCGGGCAACTCGCGCAGCTCGAGCCCGCCCTCGGCAGCCGGCGGCGGCAGCGGCAGATCCCGCACCCGGCGCAGCAGCTCGGCCACCGGCGCGGGACTGTCGATGACCTGCCCGGTGGGCAGGACCGAGCCCTGCGACACCGCGTTGTGCAGCCGCAGCTCGATCGGGTCCAGCCCCAGCCGGGCCGCCAAGGCATCCATCTGCGACTCGTAGGCGAAACACGCCTGGACCGCGCCGAATCCGCGCATCGCGCCACACGGCGGGTTGTTCGTGTAGGCCATGTACGCGTCCATGGCCACGTTAGGCACGTTGTACGGCCCGATGCCGAGCGTGGACGCGTTGGCCACCACCGCCGGCGAGCTCGACGCGTACGCGCCGCCGTCCAGGATGATCTCGGCTCGGACGAAGACCAGACGCCCGTCCTCGGTGGCGCCGTGCGCGTAGCGCAGCACGGCCGGGTGCCGGTGCACGTGCCCGTAGAACGACTCCTCGCGGCCGTACATCATCTTCACCGGCCGGCCGGTGTACAGCGCGAGCATGCACGCGTGCACCTGCATGGACAGGTCCTCGCGGGCGCCGAACGCGCCGCCGACCCCGGCCAGGCTCAGCCGTACCTTCTCCGGCGGCAG
>DATFRM010000227.1:0-10918 GCA_035263265.1 Actinomycetes bacterium | reverse complement strand
CCCATGGTGGTCGCCGGGTCGAACGGATCCCCGAGCTTGACCACCTCGGCTGCCTTCACGGCGGTGGCGACGAAGTCGTCCCTGATCGCCGCGTCGACGATCACCCGTTCGCTCGCGCAGCACACCTGGCCCGCGTTCCAGTAGGCGCCGTAGGTGGCAGCCGCAGCCGCCAGATCAAGGTCGGCGTCGGCGCAGACCACGATCGGCCCGTTGCCGGACATCTCCATGATCGAGCGCTTCAGGCCGGCCGATCGGGTGATCCGCTCGCCGGTCGCGGACGAGCCGACGAACCCGATCGCGTCCACGCCGGGATGGGTGACCAGCGCCTCCCCCACCTCGCCAGGCCCCGGAATGATCGAGACGAGGCCGGCCGGGACGCCCGCCTCGGACAACAGCCGGCCGAGTGCCAGGCAGGCCAGCGGGGTGTTCTCCGGCGGCTTGGCGACGACCGCGTTGCCGGTGGCCAGCGCTGGACCGAGGAACTCGCACATGATCATGAGCGGGAAGTTCCACGGCGTGATCGTGCCCCAGACGCCAACCGGGCGACGGAACGTGTACATCCGTTTGTTCCGATCGGTGCTCGGGATCACCTCCCCGTACAGCCGCTTCGCGTCCTCGGCCGAAACCGAGAACAGCGCGGCCGAGTCCTCCACGTCGCCACGCGCCTCGGCGATCGGCTTGCCCTGCTCGAGGGTGGTGAACCGGGCGAGTTCGTCGGCGTTCTCGTCGATCAGCTCTGCGACCCGATGGCAGAGCTCCGCGCGCTCGTAAACGCTCCAGTGCTGGTAGTCGTCGAACGCCGCTCGAGCGGCCTTCACCGCGCGGTCAAGCTCATCCGCGGTCGCGATCGGGAGCTCGGCCAGCTGCTCGCCGGTGACCGGGCTATGCACCGGAACCGTGCGGCTGGCCTGGCCGGACACGTACCGGCCGGCGAGGTAGAAGTCGGACACCGTCATGCTCGTCTTCCTAGCAGACGCTCTGTCTGATCACTAGCGGTGCTGAGGCGGGACAATCCCCTCGGAACAGTCTGGTCGAGGCGACCATCGACGTCCTTGGGGCGCGCAGCACGGATCCGAGACTGACCCACCCGTCATCCACACCCTGCACTTTCTCCACAGATGCGTCTCGGCGCATGGTCCCCGGATCGCACGCTCGGGAGGGTCGTCTCATGACCTCCATGCGGCGCGCATTCCTGGCCGGCACGACCATCGCTGCGATCTTGTTGAGCCCAGTAATGCCCGGCGGCAGCCCCCGCCATGTCGAGCCGCCGACCGGTCAGCCGGTCCAAACGGCGGCGTTCCGCTGGCCCTTGGATCCACCGGTCGCGATCGTGCGCGGCTTCGCACCACCACCGGAGCCCTGGCTGCCGGGTCACCGCGGTGTTGACCTGGCCGCTCGCCCGGGCCAGACCGTCCGCGCCGCCGGTAGCGGCGTTGTGACGTTCGCCGGGCCGATCGCCGGGCGGGGCGTACTCGTCATCCGGCTGACAGCAACGCCAACCGGTCCTGCCGCCGATGGGCCAGCAGCCATTGCCGGCCTGCGGATCACATACGAACCGGTCCACCCGCGGGTCCAACGCGGTGATCGGGTCCGTACCGGTCAGGTTGTTGGCCAGATGGAGGGCAGCCACCACTGCGGGGTACTCGGCAGCTGCCTGCACTGGGGGCTTCGGCGGGGGATGCATACCTGGATCCCTTGCTCCTGGTGCGGCCACCGCGGATCCGCCTGCTCCCCCTTGACCGCGATCCTTCGCCCGGTTCGTGGCCGGGCTGGAAGGCTTGGTCGACCTCCGCGATGGAGACCAAAATCAGCCGATGCCCAGGACTTGCGGTAGACCGTACGCGAGCGTCTCGTAGTCGGCCGGGCAGTTGTACAGCTGCGCCGACAGGCGCAGCAGCCCGACACCGTTCCACGGGGAAATCGACGTCTCCACTTGGAGCTCGGCCGCGATCCGTCGCATGAGCGCATCGGCATCCGGTTTGGTCGCGCCTATCCCCGCGGGCAGGGTAAGCGGTCGCATTGCCAGGGCCGGCTCGACAACTAGCCCGTCTGGATCGAGATCCAAAGCCTCCGCGATGATCCGCTGCCCGTACCCCACCAAGGCGATGTTGTGCTGCCGGATCTGGTCCCAACTGAGTCGGTTCATGACGGCCAGCGCCTCGGGCGTGGTGAGCCAGGCGCTGTAATCCATGGTCCCGATCATGCTGTAAGAGAGCGGATAGC
Organism: Actinomycetes bacterium; assembly: GCA_035263265.1. Classification (GTDB taxonomy): domain Bacteria; phylum Actinomycetota; class Actinomycetes; order JAKEEW01; family JAKEEW01; genus DATAFN01. The sequence continues at coordinate 8,695 of DATFRM010000227.1, read as the reverse complement.
CTTCGAACTCGCTCCAGGAGACCACCAACGACCGCACACTGCGTCGCCATCGCGGCGCCACCCAGAGCCCCGCGCTACCCCGCGGTGCGCATACCCACTTGTGAAAGTTGCCGATCCAGAAGTCGGGCTGGAGGCCATCCAGATCCAGCGGAACCATCCCCGGCGCATGGGCGCCGTCGACAAGCACCGGCACTCCTCGATCACGAAGGATCGGGACGAGGCGTTCGACCGGAAACTTGCGCGCTGTTGGGGAGCTGATGTGATCGATCACGGCCAACGCGGTCCGCTCGGTCACCCGGTCGAGGACGGCCGCCTCGATCGCGTCGGTTGCCGCGTCCAGTGGAATCGGGACGGTTACCTGCACCGCACCGGCGTCGTGACATGCTCGGGCCACGGCATAGACCACGGCGCCATAGCCGTGATCGGTCACCAGGACTTCCGTGCCGGCGCGCAGCGGCAGGCTCGCAAGCACCGCGTTGGCCCCAGTCGTGGCGTTGTGGATGAACGCGAACCCGGCTGGCTCGGCGCCGAGGAACTCAGCACAGATCAACCGGGCTCGTTCCACTTCGCCGGCGAGCTCGCGCGAGAAGAAGCGCATCGGGTTCGCGTTCATGCGGTCTTGCCAGGTTTGCTGGCGCACTTGCACCACGAGCGGTACCGCGCCGAACGAGCCATGGTTCAGGTGGATCACACGCGGATCGAGTGCCCACAGATCCCGGACGGCCGGCCAGCCCTCACCCCAGAAAGGGTTCGTGCCGCGACCCGTCACGTCAGTCCCGGGGATCGGACAACTTGGCTCTGAGCTGCAACACCGACTTGGTGTGGATCTGGCAGACCCGGCTCTCGGACACCCCCAGGACGTGGCCGATCTCAGCCAGCGTCAGGCCCTCGAAGTAGTACAGCGTAACGACCGTCTTCTCACGCTCCGGCAGGTTCTCTACCGCCCGGGCGAGCCGCTGCCGGGTCTCCCGGGTCTCGAAGGCAGCGACCGGATCCACGGCGGAGGTGTCCTCGATCATGTCACCGAGGCTCACACCGCCCGCGCGCTCGACGCTCGAAGTGAGCAGCTCATCGAGCGCCAGCACGTTCGACATCGAGATCTGACCGAATGTCGTGTGCAGGTCGTCCAGCTCCACCCCGAGATGGTCCGCGATCTCGGCGTCGGTGGGATGCCGGTAGAGGTGCCCCTCGAGCTCGGAGTACGCGCGCTCGATGGCTCGAGCCTTGGCTCGGACTGAGCGCGGGATCCAGTCGAGAGCTCTGAGCTCGTCAATGATTGCGCCCCGGATCCGCCGAATCGCGTACGGCTCGAACTTGGTCGATCGTTCGGGATCGAACTTCTCGATCGCGTCGATGAGACCGAAGACCCCGTACGAGACGAAGTCGGCCTGATCCACGCTGGCCGGAAGTCCCATCCCCACCCGGCCGGCGACGAACTTGACCAGCGGTGAGTAGTGCAAAATCAGGCGCTCGCGGAGATCGGCGTCCCCGGTCGCCTTGTAGCGCTGCCAGATATCTGCCACCGGGCCAAGGGGCGATGCGTCGGCCGCCTGTTGCGAGTCGCCGACCGGGGACACGTGCTGGCCGAGCGCAACCGTCGCTCCGGCAGACTGCTGACCTGCCGGCCTGGTTCGGTGATCAGGCCCGGGGGTGCGCGCGCTCATAGGTTCGAACGAGCCTCTCGACGGACACATGGGTGTAGACCTGCGTCGTCGCGAGCCTAGCGTGACCGAGTAGCTCCTGGACGCTACGCAGATCAGCACCACCCTCCAGCAAATGCGTTGCCGCACTGTGGCGGAGTCCGTGCGGTCCAAGATCGGGCGCTCCATCGACCCGCGCTATTCGCGCATGCACGACCGCACGCACGATCCGAGGATCGATCCGCCGCCCCCGGACGCCGAGGAACAGCGCTGTACCGCTCGCCGGCCCCGCCAGTTGCTCTCGCCCGGTATCCAGCCAGGCACGCAACGCGGCAAGGGCCGGCTGTCCCATCGGCACCGCGCGCTGCTTGTTGCCCTTACCGATCACTCGGATCAGCGAACGCTCATGGTCGACGTCGCCCAGATCAAGCCCACACAGCTCGCCGACTCGAACGCCGGTGGCGTATAGCAGCTCGAGGATCGCTTGATCGCGCGAGGCGATGGCGTCCTCCACAGAGTCGGGCGCAGCCCCGTCGAGCAGCCTCGCCGCCTGGTCCGCACGGAGCACGGCGGGCAGCCGACGAGCCACCTTTGGCGTGGCAAGCGCTGAGCCAGGATCGGTGGCCGCAAGACCGGCGCCCGCCGCGAAGCGAGTAAAGGAACGCGCCGCCGCGGCTCTGCGAGCCAGCGTGGTCGCGGTTCGGCCGCGACTGGCGGTCCGAGCCAGCCAACTCCGCAGGACGGCGAGCTCGATGCCAGCGGCCTCGGTGACTCCCATCCGGCCGGCATGTTCAACAAGGTCCGAGACGTCGTTGAGGTATCCCCGAACGGTGTTAGCGGCAAGACCGCGCTCGGCCATGAGGTGGCGCTCGAATGCCTGCACCGCAGCGACCAGCGATGGCGGCACGGGCGTTTCGGCGGCTTCGGTCACACCGCACACGCTGCGGCTTGTGTGGTGATCGGTCAAGCAACCTGGCCGCAGCGACTCGGCTCCGCGGGTCACATGACGTGCCAGCACCGCCGACTCCGGGACGCCGCCGCGACCGGCCACGAGGTTCACTGCCGGGTCCGGCGCCAGCCACCGGAGACGCGCTCCACCCAGCCCGCGCCGCAGAGATTGCCCAGCGCAGCCAGCACGGTGTCGATGGCCAGCCCCGCGCGGACCGCGATGGTGTCGACGTCACGGCTACCCCGCTGCGGAAGGGCGTCGAGCACTCGCGCCAGCTCTGGTGCGAGGCCGTCCCGTGGATCAACCGGACCGCGGGCCTCCGGAGCGAGATCGTCGCCGATTCGGCCCACTGCCTCGACGATCTCGGCCGCGTTCGTGACCAGCACCGCCATGCCTTTGCGGACCAGCTGATGCACACCCATGGACATGGCCGACGTCACCGGCCCGGGCACGGCCAGTACCGGACGCACCAGTGCGATCGCCTCGCTTGCGGTATTGAGCGCGCCACTGCGCGGGCTCGCCTCAACTACCACCGTGCCTCTGGTCAAGGCGGCGATGAGTCGATTGCGCACGAGGAACCGACCCCGCATCGGCGACTCGCGCGGCGGAAGCTCGCTGACGATCGACCCTTCCTCGGCGATCCGCTCGAGCAATGCCCGGTGCCCAGCCGGATACGTCACGTCCACACCGCAGGCCAGAACCGCCACAGTTGGGCCACCGGCCGCCAGCGCGCCCTTGTGCGCGCAGGCATCGATCCCGTACGCGGCTCCGGACACCACGGTCCAGCCCCGATCGCAGAGCGACGCGCCGAGCTCGGCGCTGACATGGCTGCCGTATCCGGTCGCCGCCCGTGATCCGACCACGGCGACAGCCCGGGACAGCACCTGGGTCAGGTCCTGGCGACCGCGAACCCAGAGCACCAGGGGACGGCGCGGACCCAGATCGTCAACCGCCTCCGGCCATTCAGCATCACCCGGGCAGATCAAGTGGCCGTCAACCTCGGCCAAGCGGCGCATGTCCGCGTCCACGTCGAGTCGCCCTAGTCGCGCTCGCCAGTGCCTAGCACGATCATGCTTGAGGGAGCCGCTGCGAAGATCTGTGAAGATCGTCATGGCGCCGTATCGCTCGACCAGCGCCACCATGGCCTTGTCCACCGGCTCGACCAGCCGGCTCAGCGCAGCTCGTGCGTAGCGCTCGTCCGTCTCTACACCGGCCGAAGCCCGCCTCGGTGTCGCCAGCACGGCACCGCCCGCGAGCATGGTGGCGCCTCGGTTATCGACGAACAGGCTGTCCATGGTTAGGCCGCCAGTCCAGCGAATCGCCCGGCTCGCAACGCGAAAGCGACGCCCACCTGCTCGGAACCAGGCCGGTCGACCCCGGACAAGTCGGCCAGCGTCCACGCGACCCGGAGCACCCGAGCGAGCCCTCGTGCGCTCAGCTCGCCACGCGACATGGCCGCCTCGACCGTTGCCAGCGCTCCGGGCTTCGGAGCGAACCGGCCGCGCAGCTCACGCGCCGGCAGCTGAGCGTTGATGCGCCACGGCGTGCCCGCCAGCCGCTGCGCCGCCCGCTCCCGGGCCACCAGCACCCGATCCGCTACCGAGGCGGTCGGCTCACCGGTGCCTATGGCGAGCAGGTCAGCTCGGGACGGCCGGTCGACGGTGACGCGCAGATCGACACGGTCGAGGAGCGGTCCGGACAGCCGAGCGAGATATCGGCGCCGCACCACCGACGGGCAGGCGCATAGCAGCTCGGCCGAGTCGCCCTGGCCGCACGGACACGGGTTCGCCGCCATGACCAGCTGGAACCGGGCGGGAAAGCGGGCAACCGCCTGTGCCCGGGCGATCACGACCTCCCCGGACTCCATCGGTTGCCGCAGGCTGTCGAGCACGCCGGCACGGAACTCCGGCGCCTCGTCCAGGAAGAGCACGCCGTGATGAGCCAAGCTCACGGCGCCGGGCCGCAACAGCGACGAGCCACCGCCGACGATCGCGACAACGGTGGCCGTGTGATGGGGGTTCGCGAACGGCGGTCTGGTCAGCAACGGCCGGTCCGGCGGCAGCAGGCCGGCAACCGAGTGGATGGACGTCACTTCGAGCGCGGCCTCCAGATCCAGCGCTGGCAGGATCCCCGGCAGTCGCTCGGCCAGCATGGTCTTTCCGGCGCCCGGCGGCCCCTGCAGGAACAGATGGTGGCCACCGGCCGCGGTGACCTCGAGTGCCTTGCGTGCGTCGGCCTGGCCGCACACGTCGGCGAGGTCGGGTGGGTAGTCGAGCGCGGCCGGCGGGTGGCTGAGCGCCGGCCCACCTCCCCCCGAAACCGGCTCGTCGACGACCTGCTCGAAATCCGGGGTTGCGTCGTCGCCGAACGGCTCACCACCGAGCAGCGCTACCAACTCCGGAAGACTGCGGACGTCGGAAACGCTCGCATCCGGCACCAACTCGGCCTCGGCTCGGTTGGGCGCCGGCACAACCACCCGTTTCATCCCGGCCCGGACCGCAGCCAGGACGGCCGGCAAGACTCCCGGCACCGACCGGACCCGGCCGTCGAGACCCAGCTCTCCGACTAACACCATGTCGGCGAGGGCGCTCTTCGGCACCGCGCCGCCGGCGCCCAAGATCGCGCAGGCTAGGGCGAGATCGAAACTGCTGCCTCGCTTGTGCAGGCTGGCCGGCGACAGCGACACGGTCATCCGACGATCCGGCCACTTCAGACCGCTGTTGATCACAGCTGCACGGACTCGGTCGCGTGCCTCATACAGCACGGCGTCGGGCAGACCGATCAGCGTGAAGCCGGGCAAGCCGGGCGCGATGTGAGCCTCCACCTCGATCAGATGACCGTCGAGACCAACCAGGCCGATCGCGTAGGTCCGAGCCAGCCCCATCTCAGATCACACCCTGGCGGTGCTCGACCTGCGGACCACCACGTCGGGGACACAGCACACCCACGACGTCGAAGCGGACGTCGGGAACCGACAGTCCAGCGACCTCTAACCACTCCGCCGCGAGCCGGCGCTGTCGCCGCGCCTTGGCAACGGTGACGGCTTCGAACGGTGTGCCGTAGCCGTGGCCACGGCGAGTCTTCACCTCGCAGAAGACGAGCGTGCGACCGTCGCGGGCAATGATGTCGATCTCGCCGGCGCTGCAGCGCCAGTTGCGGTCGAGGATGACCAACCCGGCTGCGACCAGGTGCCGGGCGGCGACGTCTTCCCCCCACCGCCCGACGATGTCCTTGGCCGCCATCGCGCTCACCTCCGCTCCTCGACGCTGCCAGGACGAGATGAGGGAGCCCAGGGCTTGATCACGAAATGTGGATAAAGCCCGGCATGTGCACGATCGCCGTGAGCGAACGCCGCGAGCGTCGGAGGGGTTTGCTAGGGCGATAGCCCAACGAGACAGGCAGCCAAACGACCCCGGCGGCCGCATCCCAACGCGAAGTCAACCGACGCTGGCGAACGCGACGGGCGCCGAACCGGATGCGGCTACCTGACCTGCCGGATGCTGCCGGAACTGCCGCCATCGGATGCGGCCACCGGAACCGCCGGGTTCGGATGCGGCTAGCGGGACTGCAGCGCGTCCAGCGCTACTGCCATGGCGATCGCCAGCCGGCGATCGAGCGCATCGGCGTGCACCGCGAGCAGGTAGCGATCCTGCAGCCCGAACTTGCGATCGACCGACATCACCGGCCCGGCCGGTGACTGGAAATCGAAGTGGTACGGCCAGGCGAATGGAACGACGTCGGTGAATGGGATGAAGTCCCAGACCCGGCGCAGGATCGCGACCAACATGTGCCGCTCTTGACCGGCTATCGCCGGAGCGCCCGGCTGGTCGATATGCCACGTGGACCGGAGCAGCGAAGCACCGAAGTCCTTGCGGAACAGTCCGATCGGGGCGCCATCCGGGGTTGTCACGTCATAGCCGCCACCGATGTCGAACACTTGGCGCGCCTTGAACCGCATCAGCTGCTCGCGCTTGCTCGAATCGGCGTAGAACGTGACCTCCTCCCGGAAGGCCATCCGCTTCTGCTCGACGAACGCAACCTGCTCGATCTCCGACCCGGTCGCATCGGACGCCGAGACGACATACCGATTCACCATCATGGTGATCTTTTGGTGGATCGCGAAGTGCTTCTGCTGCTGTAACTTGGCTAGCTCCACCCGGCGCTCATCCTCCGAAACCGGCTCGGTCTTGGGGCACCTCGAGGTCGCTCTTGGCGAGTTCCTCCACATTGACGTCCTTGAACGTCACGACCTTGACGTTCTTGACGAACCGGGCCGGCCGGTACATGTCCCACACCCACGCGTCCGACATGGTGAGCTCGAAGTAGACCTCGCCGCCCTCGTTACGCGCATGGAGATCCACATGATTCGTCAGGTAGAACCTGCGCTCCGTCTCGACCACGTACGCGAACAGCCCGACGACGTCCCGATACTCCTTGTAGAGCTGGAGCTCCATCTCGGTCTCGTACTTCTCGAGATCCTCGGCGCTCACAATGCGCGCCCCTTTCGTGCCGTCGTGCGGTGCAAGCCGGTTCCGGGATGATCAGGCGATCTCCCACATGATCGAGTCAAGGTCAGCCAGCTCGAGCTCCTCGGGTACGGTCGTCGGCGGTATCTCCTCCTCATTGTCACCCACCAGGCCCGCTTGTGCGGCCCTGGCCACGTTTATGAACCGCATCCGGTGTTCCGGACATGGTCCGTGCCGGCGCAACGCCGCATTGTGATCGGTGGTCACGTAGCCCTTGTGGCTGGCGAAGTCGTACTCCGGATAGCGCTCCCCCAGGCCGCACATGATCCGATCCCGGGTGACCTTCGCCACTACCGAGGCGGCGGAGATGCAGCCGGCCACCCGGTCGCCCTTCCAGATCGCCAGGCCGGGCACACCGACGCCACGGACCGGGAATCCGTCCGTCAGCACATAACCAGGGGTAACGCCCAGTTGGGCGAGCGCCCGCCGCATGCCGGCCACGTTGCAGATATGCAGGCCGAATCGATCGAGCTCGCCGGACGGGATGATCACCGCGGACCAGGCGACGGCGCGGGCCAGCACTTCCGCGTACACCCGTTCCCTGGTGGCCGGAACCAGGAGCTTGGAGTCGGCCAGCTTCGGCACCTGACCACGCTTGCCATCGGGAAGGATCACCGCGGCTACTACGAGCGGCCCGGCACAGGCGCCTCGGCCGGCCTCGTCGGCGCCGGCTACCGGGGCGAGTCCGGCTCTGACCAGCGCCCGCTGGTAGCCGTACAAACCGGCGTCGCGACGGATCGTGCTGCTCGGCGGATGTCCGATCATCAGCACCACCCTCCAGCCAACGCCGCTGCGACCAGCCTGGCGGAGAGCGACCACCTGGGTCGCTTCCTGCCAGCAGCCCAGCTTAGTTAAAGCGCTCGAACGGTTCGTCGATATCCGCACCGGCCAGGAAATCCGCCAGCAAGGCCGGAAGCCGACCCGGGTAAAACGGCTCGGTACTCCCGATCACGTGATCGACCGGAAGCCAGGCGTAGTCGACGTAGTCCTCCTGCTCGTCGGGAAGCTGCCGGGAGGTATCGAGATCGGATCCCGGCTCGTCAAGCCGGATCAGTACCACTACCTCGTGCTGCAGGATGCGCTTGCCTCGCCTGAGGTATGTGGCGGTGCGGATCCAGTTCGGCGGGCGAACCCGGCGCACATCGACCGCGATACCGGTTTCCTCGTCCAACTCCCGGACGGCTGCCTGTTCCGCGGTCTCACCGGGCTCGATCCCGCCACCGGGCAGCTCCCACCACAGGCCGAACTGCGGCTGGCCGGCTTCCCTGGCGCGGAACAGCAGGATTCGGTCATCGGCGTCTAGCACAACGACTCGGACCGAGCTACGCACGCGTTCGTACTGCTCCTGGGTGGGCAGCCCCTGGACCATCCGCCCGCTCGCCGGATGCACGAAGTCCAGCCGCGCCTGGCCGTAGTCGATCGGCGAATTCTCCACCGACGAATGATCAGGGGAGCCGGCCGGCGATCGCCCCGCTGAACCGGATGGACGAGGGGCCATCAACCGCGGTGACGCTGCCGCCGGCGGCGGATCACCACGATGGGCACCGCGCCGGCGAACCCCCACAACAGCGGCGGAACAG
>DATFRM010000226.1:0-6081 GCA_035263265.1 Actinomycetes bacterium | reverse complement strand
CATGTCCGCCCGCCGGCGCAGCAGCGGAAGTAGCAGGTAGCGCATGGGTGCCCAGCTCAGGGTCTACCGGCGGCGGATCCGGTCCGTCCAGGCGACCAAGAAGATCACGAAGGCGATGGAGCTCATCGCCGCGTCACGGATCATCAAGGCACAGGCGCGGGTGGCCGCATCGACCCCGTACGCGGAGGAGATCACCCGCGCGGTTTCCGCGGTCGCCAGCTTCTCGACCGCGGATCATCCGCTGACCACAGAGGCCGAAGACCGGACTCGGGCCGCGATGCTGCTGATCACCAGCGACCGTGGGCTGGCCGGCGCGTACTCCTCGACCGCCATCAAGGAAGGCGAGTCACTGACCGAACTGCTCCGCGGCGACGGCAAGGAGGTGGTGCCGTACCTGGTCGGCCGCAAAGGCATCGGCTTCTACCGGTTCCGGCGCCGGGAGACGGCCGCCGAGTGGAGCGGTTTCTCCGACAACCCGCAGTACGCGCATGCCAAGGAAATCTCGGCCACACTCATCGCGGACTTCCTCAGGCCGACCGAGGAGGGCGGAGTCGACGAGATCCACGTCGTATCGACCCGGTTCATCTCGATGATCACGCAACAGCCGCAGGTGCGGCGGCTGATCCCGCTCGAGGTGGTCGAGGCCGAGGATGTGCCCGAGGACGTCATCTACCCGCTGTACGACTTCGAGCCGTCGGCCGAGCAGGTGCTTGACGCGCTCCTGCCGCGGTACATCGAAAGCCGGGTATATAACGCTTTGCTGCAGTCCGCGGCCTCCGAGCATGCGGCCCGGCGCCGGGCCATGAAGGCGGCCACGGACAACGCCGAAGAGCTAAGCCGCACGCTTACCAGGCTGGCCAACGCGGCCCGGCAGGCGGAGATTACCCAAGAGATCAGTGAAATCGTCGGTGGCGCGAACGCCCTGGCCGACGCATCGACCGGGAGTGAGTGAAGACATGACTACCACCACCGAGCAAACGGCCACCGGAACCGGCCGGGTCGCCCGGGTGATCGGCCCCGTGGTCGACGTGGAATTCCCCGTCGACGCGATGCCGGAGATCTACAACGCGCTGCACGTCGAGCGGACGCTCGGCGAGGACGTCAGGACGCTGACGTTGGAGGTCGCCCAGCACATCGGCGACAACATGATCCGGGCCATCTCGATGCAGCCCACCGACGGCCTGGTCCGCGGGGCAGTGGTCGCCGACACCGGTGGACCGATCTCGGTCCCGGTCGGCGAGGTGACCAAGGGCAAGGTCTTCAATGTGCTCGGCGAGCCGCTCAATCTCATCGAGGGCGAGCAACTGGAGGTCACCGAGCGCTGGCCGATCCACCGCAAGCCACCGGCTTTCGATCAGCTCGAGCCGAAGACGGAGATGTTCGAGACCGGGATCAAGGTGCTCGATCTGCTCACCCCCTACGTCAAGGGCGGCAAGATCGGTCTGTTCGGCGGCGCCGGGGTCGGCAAGACGGTGCTGATCCAGGAGATGATCTACCGAGTCGCCAAGCAGTTCGAGGGCGTCTCCGTGTTCGCAGGCGTCGGCGAGCGCACCCGCGAGGGCAACGACCTGATCCTCGAGATGGAGGAGACCGAGGTCATTGGCGACACCGCGCTCGTGTTCGGCCAGATGGACGAACCGCCGGGCACCCGGCTGCGGGTCGGACTGGCCGCGCTGACCATGGCCGAGTACTTCCGCGATGTCCAGAAGCAGGACGTGCTGCTGTTCATCGACAACATCTTCCGATTTACCCAGGCCGGCTCCGAGGTCTCGACGCTGCTGGGCCGGATGCCGTCCGCGGTGGGTTACCAGCCGACGCTGGCCGACGAGATGGGCGTGCTGCAGGAGCGGATCACCTCGACCCGCGGCCACTCGATCACCTCGATGCAGGCGATCTACGTGCCCGCGGACGACATCACCGACCCGGCGCCGCACACCACCTTCGCCCACCTCGACGCGACCACCGTGCTGTCCCGGCCAATCTCTGAGCTGGGCATCTACCCGGCCGTGGACCCGCTGGACTCGTCCTCGCGGATCCTCGACCCGCGGTACATCGGCGAAGAGCACTACGCGGTGGCCAGCCGGGTCAAGGAGATCCTGCAGCGGTACAAGGATCTGCAGGACATCATCGCAATCCTCGGCATCGACGAGCTCTCCGAGGACGACAAGGTGCTGGTCAACCGGGCACGCCGGATCCAGCGGTTCCTGTCCCAGAACACGTTCGTGGCGGAGAAGTTCACCAATATTCCCGGCTCGTTCGTGCCGATCAAGGACACCATCGACTCGTTCAAGGCGCTGACCGAGGGCGAGTACGACCACCTGCCTGAGCAGGCGTTCTTCATGTGCGGCGGCATAGAGGACGTCGAGCGCAAGGCGGCCGAGCTGGCCAAGGCGTAGGGATCGATCGCGATGGCTGAGCTTCAGGTCGAGCTGGTGGCGCCGGACCGCAAGGTCTGGTCCGGCACCGCGAGCATGGTGGTGGCCCGGACCCTGGACGGTGAGATCGGGATCCTGCCCGGGCACACGCCGGTCCTCGGTGTGTTGCAGACCGGGTCGGTGCGGGTCGAGAAGACCGACGGTGGCGTGGTGCTGGCGGCGGTCGACGGTGGGTTCCTGGCCGTGGCCAACGACCAGATCTCCATCCTGGCCGAGGGGGCAGCGCTCGCCGAGGAGATCGATGTGGCCGCGGCCGAGGCAGAGCTGGCTAGGCTACGTGCGTCCGGCGATGCCGACCTCGCCGCGCAGAAGCGGGCCGAGGCACGATTGCAGGCGGCAGAGGGCCGGGCGCACGTGCACTGACCTGGCCGTGATCTGCTCGGATCGTCCGGCTGGGGTGGGGGTTGAGGTAGCGAGCCGAGGGAGAGGTCGAGCGGTTGGAGACGGTTATCGGCGTGCTGGTGGGGGTCGTCGCGGCCGGTCTGCTCGTGGTGTTCCTCCTTGCCGCGCGGCGGAGCTTGCTCCGCCGCCGGGTGGGCACGTTCGACTGCAGCTTGCGTCTCACCGCCGGTGGTAGATACGGCCGCGGTTGGTTGTTCGGCTTGGGCCGGTACTCCGGTGACGGTCTGGCCTGGTACCGGGTGTTCAGCTTCTCGCCCCGGCCGCGGTATGTGTACGCGCGCCGGGAGCTGACAGTCCGCGGTCAGCGCAAGCCGGCCGGGCCGGAGGCGATGGCGCTGCTGCCCGGCGTGGTCGTAGTCGAGTGCGGGGTGGCCGGCCAGCGGATCGAGTTCGGGATGAGCCCGTCGGCGGTGACCGGGTTCCTGGCCTGGCTGGAGTCGGCCCCGCCGGGTCACCACCTAGTCGCCTGAGCTAGGTCTGGCGGGTGCCGGGCTGCCAGAGCACGTCGCCGCGCTCGGCGTTGGCGGTGCGGGCGAGGATGAACAGCAGATCCGACAGCCGATTGAGGTACTTTGCGGTGAGCGGGTTCATGCTCGGCCCGTACTCGCGCAGCGCCGCCCAAGCGGACCGCTCGGCCCGCCTAGCCACCGTCCTGGCGACGTGTAGCAGTGCGCCGCCCGTCGTGCCGCCGGGCAGGATGAAGCTGCGGAGCTTGGGCAGGTCCTCGTTGAAGCGGTCGCAGGCGTCCTCGAGCATCGCGATGTATGCCTCGGTGATCCGTAGCTGCGGATACTTCGGCTCGGCCACCACCGGCGTGCACAGATCGGCGCCGACATCGAACAGGTCGTTCTGGATCGTGGTGAGCAGCTCCGTGATCGGCGCCGGCAGCTCGCCGAGCGCAATCACCACTCCGATCGCCGAGTTCGCCTCATCCACGTCCGCGTACGCGACCAGGCGCGGGTCGTTCTTGGTGGTCCGGCTCAGGTCGCCGAGCGCGGTGCTGCCGTCGTCGCCGGTCTTGGTGTAGATGCGGGTGAGGTTGACCATGCCTCGAAGCCTACGTGGCGGCATCCTCTAAGCTCGCGAGCGACCCATGGGGCTGGCCGGTCGTGATCAGGAGAGCTGCCGTGTCGAAGAGGATCGCTGTCATCGGGGCCGGGCTGATGGGCTCCGGCATCGCCCAGGTCGCCGCCCAGGCGGGCTACCAGGTCGTGTTGCGCGACATCGGCGACAGCGCGCTGCGGGGCGCTCTGGCGGCGATCGAGAAGTCCTACGGGAAGTTCGTCGAGAAGGGCACGCTGAGCGCGGCAGATGCCGAGGCGGCGCGTGGCCGCATCACGACCACTACTGACCTGGAGGCGGCCGCCGACGCCTCGCTCGTGGTCGAGGCCGTGTTCGAGCAGCTCGAGGTCAAGCACGAGGTGTTCGGCGTGCTGGATCGGATCTGCGCCGAGGACACGGTCCTGGCCTCGAACACTTCGGCCATTCCGATCACCCGGATCGCGGCGGTGACCAAGCGGCCGGACCGGGTGGTCGGCACGCACTTCTTCTCGCCGGTGCCGTTGATGCGGCTGTGCGAGCTGGTTCGCGGGTACGCGACCTCGGATGCCACACTGGCCGCGGCCCGAGAGTTCGCGGAGTCGGTCGGAAAGACCTGCGTCGTGGTGAACCGGGACGTGGCCGGGTTCGTCACCACCCGACTGATCTGCGCGCTGGCGATGGAGGCGGTACGGCTCTACGAGGCCGGCATCGCTTCGGCCGAGGACATCGACACGGCCTGCAAGCTCGGTTTCGGCCATCCGATGGGTCCGCTGGCCACCGTCGATCTCACCGGCGTAGACATCTTGCGGCACGCGACCTTGAACATCTACGAGGAGACCGCGGACGAGAAGTTCTTCCCTCCCGAGCTGCTGTCCCGGATGGTTGCGGCCGGCGCGCTGGGCCGCAAGACCGGGCGCGGTTTCTACGAATACGGCTGACACCGTGGTCCGACCGGCACCGCCGTTGCGGCGCCGGCCAGACCATCGGGTTACCGCGACTCCCGCAGCACGTTGCGTCGCTCCCGGTATTCCTCGACCGTGATCTCGCCGCGGGCGTACCGCTCGGCCAGCACGTCCTCGCCGGAGCGACCCCAGGGTCGGCCGCCGGCGCGCCAGCGTCTGGCCACGAACGCGATCAGAACGACCCAGAACGTCAGCCAGAACAGCGGGAAGATCCACCACCAGCCGCCCGGGCCCCAGTGCGCGCAGCTGTCCGCGAGCTGCTGGACCGTTGCCGTCACCATGTCAACCTCCGGTTGTTTCGACCTGCTTCCAGGCTGTCCGGAGAAAAGACGCGGCGCGTCGTACCCGTGACGGCAGTACGACTGGGCTGCTCGGCGTATCCCGCCACCGCGCCGTACCGCCCCGGCGGTACCCGCTACTCCATCGAGCACCCGCCGTTCGGACGGAGCACTTGATCGATCAATGGACGCTTTCCTGCGATCTCCACGGCGATTCGTCGCGTGTCGTGACCAATGATCGATCAACGGCGGGTGGCGAGGATCCGCAGTACATCCCGTCTAACGGCGTCTGGCTCGCAGGTCAGCCGGCCGTGCGTGAACCGAACGACGAGAATGCCCATGGCCGCGAGTCCCGCGTCGCGCCTAAGGTCCCGTTCGCGCTGCTCCACGCTGCCGTGCCAGGTCGTGCCGTCCAGCTCGAAGTTCGTGGGCTCGTTCTCGGCGAAGACGTCGAGGTAGACGGTGTGACCGCCGAGCCGGACCGGGTACTGCCGGCGGAGTACCGGCAAGCCGGGACCGGTGAACACGCGGTCGTAGCCCCATAGCTCAAGCTCGCTTCGGCAGCCTGCCTGGAGCTTGTCCAAGAGCGCATAGAGTGCCGCCCGCCCAGTCAGACGATCAGCCTCATTGAGCAGGTGGCGCACTCTGGTTGGGGTGGTGCGGCGATCCGACACCGCCGCGATGATCGGCGCGCGCTGATCTGGGCCAGACATCAGGGGCCAGCAGTCGACCAGAGTCTGGTCGAGGTTGGTGACCGGAAGGCCGCGTCGGATCACGACGATCGGGGGTTCGGATCGGAAGCCAGCGCGTCGATGCGCGACGATGCCGGCGACGCGGATCCGCCGCTCGGGCCCGGTCATGACATGAACGCTGCCGTCGGCCGGACGAATCTCCCACACCGCCAGTGCGCTGAGGTGACTGAGCGCCGCAGCCGGGCCGACGCTGAGCAGCGCGGCCCGGAGA
>DATFRM010000225.1:0-7166 GCA_035263265.1 Actinomycetes bacterium | reverse complement strand
GGACGGATAGTACCCGCCCGACCACCGCCGGTGCGGCGGTCACTCGTGAATCAGCGGCGCGCTGGCGGTGGTCGCGGACGGATAGTGCCCGCCCGACCACCGCCGGTGCGGCGGCTATTGGTGAATCATGGTCACGCGTCGTCGTTCCAGCGCGGATCCGTGTCCCAGTCCTCGGTCCGGCGGGCCGCGGTGTCCAGCGCGTTCGCCGCCTCCTCCTTGGTGGCGTACGGGCCGAGCCGATCGGCGCTACGACAGCCCTCCTCGGCCTCGACCGTGTTGTGGACCAGGCAGAAGTACCACCGCTGCGAGGTCGCCATCGCTTTCACCTCCGTGCGGATGATCCACGATCATCAGCCGCCGCGTCCCGGCCGAAACGTAGACTGCCGATCGTGACTGTCCTGGTACCCGGAAAGCTATCCCCCACTCGCGATGTGCCGGCACATATCCCCCGGCCGGAGTACGTGGGCCGCGGCCGTCCGGCGCCGTTCCGGGGCTCCGAGATCAAGAACGCGGACACGATCGATCGGATCCGGAAGGCGGGCCGGATCGCCGCCCGCGCGATGGCCGAAGTGGCCGCCCACATCCGGCCCGGAATCACCACCGACGAGCTCGACCGGATCGGACACGAGTACCTGATCGAGCACGACGCGTACCCGTCGACGCTGGGCTACAAGGGCTTTCCGAAGTCGCTGTGCACGTCGATCAATGAAGTCATCTGTCACGGCATTCCGGACTCGACCGAGCTCCGCGACGGCGACATCGTCAACATCGACATCACCGCGTACATCGACGGTGTGCACGGCGACACCGACGCGACCTACGTAGTCGGCGACGTCGACGAGCAGTCGCGGCTGCTCGTAGAGCGCACCGAGGAGGCAATGCTGCGCGGCGTACGAGCGGTTGCGCCCGGTCGGCAGATCAACGTAATCGGCCGGGTGATCGAGTCGTACGCGAAGCGGTTCGGCTACGGCGTGGTCAGGGATTTCACCGGGCACGGCATCGGCACTGCGTTCCACTCCGGGCTGGTGATCCCGCACTTCGACGACCCGCGCTATCCGACAGTGATGGAGCCGGGCATGACGTTCACGATTGAGCCGATGCTGACGCTCGGCACGATCGAGTACGAGGTGTGGCCCGACGGGTGGACTGCGGTCACCAAGGACCGCAAGCGCACTGCCCAGTTCGAGCACACCGTGCTGGTCACCGAGACCGGCCACGAGATCCTCACCCTGCCCTAGACGTTCGCCGTTACGGCGTGGGGTTCCGAGTAATCGCGGAGGCAGACCCTCAACCGGAATCGTCAGGGGCCGAACAGTAGCCAGTGCTCCTCCGCTCGTCCTCGTCGATACCAGCGCTTGGGCGCACCGGGGCCATCGTCCTCCACTACGACAACGACTTCGATCGCATTGCCGAGGTCACCCAGCAGCCACCGAGTGGATCATCCCCCGGGGCACTGGGCACGGTAACGACAAGGACGCATAGCTCACCGCTAGCCGGCCATCCACGTTGACAGAGGATGCCTGCGCTGGCGAGACTCGATGGGTGCGCCGGTTCTCAGCCGGCGCGGTCGGAGCCGAGAGGCGCTGCGACGGACCCGGTCCGCCACGCTCGGCTCCCGACCTCTGACCCAAGGGCGCCTCCTACCGGGAGGCGGACCCAAACCATCCGGCCAACGGTCACCGCGATCGATCACGCCCGCTGCGCTCCGGCCAGCCGCGCGACGACGCAGAGCACGCCTCCCTCCCTGCCGAGTGACGGCATCCGCCGTCCCTACCTGGAGGAGTGAGATGGGCACGAAACTGAGCACGGTCAACGGACTCGAGTTCGCGGTGGCGGACCTGTCCCTGGCCGAGTACGGCCGCCGGCAGATCCGGCTCGCCGAGCACGAGATGCCGGGCCTGATGGCGCTGCGGCGCGAGTACGGATCCAGTCAGCCGCTCGCCGGCGCCCGGGTGGCCGGGTCCCTGCACATGACCGTGCAGACCGCGGTACTGATCGAAACCTTGGTGGCCCTCGGCGCCAAGGTCCGATGGGCATCCTGCAACATCTTCTCGACCCAGGACGAGGCGGCCGCCGCGGTCGTCGTCGGCCCGGACGGCACGCCCGATGGCCCGGCGGGAACGCCGGTATTCGCCTGGAAGGGCGAAACGCTGGCCGAGTACTGGTGGTGCACCGACCAGCTGTTCCGGTTCGCCGGCGGGCAGCTGCCGAACCTGCTGGTTGACGATGGTGGAGACGCGACCCTGCTGGTCCACAAGGGTGTCGAGTTCGAGACCGCCGGTGCCGTGCCGCGGCCGGCGGACGGCGACTCAACGGAGTACCAGGTCGTGCTCCAGACGCTCGCCGCCAGCCTCGCCGAGGACCCGCAACGGTTCACCCGGATGGCCGCCGAGATCAGGGGCGTGAGCGAGGAGACGACGAACGGGGTGAAGCGGCTGTACAAGCTGGCCGGGGACGGGACACTGCTGTTCCCAGCGATCAACGTCAACGACTCCGTCACCAAGTCGAAGTTCGACAACAAGTACGGCATCCGGCACTCGCTGCTGGACGGCCTCAACCGCGCGACGGATGTCATGATCGGCGGCAAGCTCGTGTTGGTCTGCGGGTACGGCGATGTCGGCAAGGGCGCCGTCGAGGCACTCCGCGGGCAAGGCGCTCGGGTGGTCGTCACCGAGATCGACCCGATCTGCGCCCTCCAGGCCGCGATGGACGGTGTGTCGGTAGTCCGGCTCGAGGACGTCGTCGACCGGGCCGACGTGTTCGTCAGCGCGACCGGTAACCGGGACATCATCCGCACCGAGCACCTGATCCGGATGAAGCACGGTGCCATCGTGGCCAATGTCGGCCATTTCGATAACGAGATCGACATGGCCGGGCTGGCAGCCGTGCCGGGGATCGCGAAGACCGAGATCAAGCCGCAGGTGCACGAATGGAGGTTCCCGGACGGACACAACGTGATCGTGCTGTCCGAGGGACGGCTGATGAACCTCGGTAACGCCACCGGCCATCCCAGTTTCGTCATGTCCAGCTCGTTCGCCAACCAGACCATGGCTCAGATCGAGCTGTACACCAAGCCCGGTCAGTACGACCGCGCGGTGTACCGGCTGCCCAAGCATCTGGACGAGAAGGTCGCCAGGCTGCACCTCGACGCCCTGGATGCGAGGCTCACCCCGCTGACCAAGGTGCAGGCCGAGTACATCGGCGTCGACGTGGAGGGCCCCTACAAGCCGGACCACTACCGCTACTGACGGTGCCAGACCGTTGACTCCGCGCCCGCCCGGCTGACAGACGGGCGCGGGGGTCGACGGTTCCGTCAGCCCAGCATCATCGGCTCGTCCGCGCCGGAGGACACCGGCTCCGGTATGCGCACCATCCGGAACGAGTTCGCCAGCCCGATGGCCGCGGCACCGAGTGGGATGAGCAGCGATGGCACTGGGCGCCGGTTGCCCGACGGAGCGGCGTCAGCGACCAATCCGGCAACCGTCCCTGGTCCGAATCACCCCGCGTAGTGGTAGGGGCTGCGCTGCACCCGGCGTCAGCGCACGAACTCAATCAGCTCCGGGCTCCTGTCTGGGAGGGACCGATGAGCGCCAACGACACATCCGAGCGCGGTGCCGGACTCAGTCGCCGGCAGCTACTCACCGGGGCGACGGTGGCCGCCGCCGCGGTCGCGCTGCCCGTGGTCGGCACCACCCCGACCGCGAACGCGGTTGTACTACCAGAGTCCCCCGAGAGCTACGGGGCGCTGGTAGCGACCAACTGGCTGGACCTTGCCAGGAAGCTGATCAAGACCACGCCTGGATACACCCCGCCGGTGGCAGCCCGAGCCCTCGGCTACATCGGGCTGACGCTGTACGAGGCCGTGGTGCCCGGATCCCGGGACTACCGGTCGCTGCGCTGGGTGTTGCCGGATCCGCCCGACCTGCCGCATGGGCGAGCCGACCTGCACTGGCCGGCCGTCGCCAATGCGGCGCTCGCGGACATCGTGCGCGGACTGTTCCCGACCAGTTCCGAGCCGAACAAGACCGCGATCGCCGAGTTGGAGCGCTCATACCTCGAGCGATTCCAACGCGAGGTCCACCCGCAGCGGCTGGCCCGCTCCGTGTCGAGGGGCCGCGCTGTTGCACAACAGATCTTCGAATGGTCCGCTGACGACGGCGGCCACGAGGGATATCTGCGCAACTTCCCGCCGAGCTACGTGCCGCCGGTCGGACCCGGACTATGGGTGCCGACGCCGCCTGGCTTCCAGCCCGCGTTGCAGCCGTTCTGGGGCGCCAACCGGTGCATCGTGCTGGGCTCGGGCGTCGACTGCCCACCGGGGGACCACACGCCCTACTCGGTCGAGCCCCCCTCGACCTTCTATGCCGAGGCCTTCGAGGTTTATGACGCGGTCAACCACCTCACCTCGGAGCAGCGCGCGATCGCGATCTTCTGGTCGGACGACCCCGGCGTGACCGCAACGCCGCCCGGCCACTCGATCTCGATCGCCACTCAGGTGCTGCGGGCCGAGCGCGCCACGCTGATGGCGGCCGCCGAGACCTACCTGAAGGTCGGGCTCGCGGTCAGCGATGCGTTCGTCGCGTGCTGGAACGCGAAGTACCGGTACAACCTGCTTCGACCGGTCACCTACATTCGCAACCTGATCGACCCGGCCTGGGCGCCGATTCTGAACACACCGCCGTTCCCGGAGTACCCGTCCGGGCATTCGGTCCAGTCTGGTGCCGCGGCTACCGTCCTGGCCGACCTGTTCGGTGCCCGCTACTCCTTCGTCGACCACACCCACGACGAACGCGGGCTGCCGGCTCGCGGTTTCGACTCCTTCGGCCACGCTGCGCAGGAGGCGGCGCTGTCCAGGCTGTACGGCGGGATCCACTTCCGGCCGGCCATCGAACTCGGCCTGCGCCAAGGCGAATGCATCGGCCGGGCCGTCAACGCGCTCCCGCTCCGCCGTCGAACTCACTGGAGCTAGCCACGGCGGATAACGCTGGGTGCCGTTAGTGGAGATCCGCGAACTCGCACCCGATGCGGATGGCGGTCGAATATCGCTCGGAGACCGTGGCTCCGCCCGCGGCTGAGCCTCTGGCTTCGGTAACCAGGCGAAAGATCATCGCTCGGAGCAGCATCTGGGAGCGGCTGGGGATGGCCGTGAGCACGTCGAGCGCGCCGGCGTCGGCACCGTGCCAGAGCAAGGCGTCGGCGGCGACAACCGCCGTGGCGTACTCGGGCGGGCGCCAGTACGGAGAGAAGTCGATGACGGCCGGCGGCAGCTGCAGATGCAGCAACACGTTGCCGCTGAGATCACCGTGGATCAGTTGCGGAGCCGCGTCGACGTGCCGGAGCCGGTGCCCCAGCATGGCCATGCCCCACACGTCCGAGTAGTCGCTGAGTGGCAGCTCGCCCCAGGCAACTCGGTCCGCCACCGCCCAGTGGTCGGTGCGCTCATCCAGAAAGCTTGGCCGCGGCACGTGAGCCATGGCCGTATGGAACCGGGCGCCGGCGGCCGCTACCTCGGACCAGCGACCGCGAGCCGGGCTACCGCTCAGGTACGGCCACGCCGTCCAGTCCTCCACCACCATGGAGCCGTCACTTGCTCGCAGTGGTGGAGCGACCCTGAGGTCGGCCAAGTGGGTCAAGGGAGTGAGCACGCGCGACTGCCACTCCAGCATCTGCTCCGAGGTGTCCAAGGGCTTCAACACGACATCGCCACAACGCCAAGCCGGTCGCTGACCACCGGGCAGCGGGTCCAGCTCGCCGTGTACCCGGAACGCCTCGAGCACACGCTTTGGCGGAACCTGCACCGGCCCGCTACGAGCAGCCACGGCATCCAGTCTCAACACGATTGCGGTATCTAGCGGGGTACGGCAGACCTATTAGGACCAGTTCTGTGATAGCCGCTCAGCGTACGGTGAGCTGATGGGTCTGGAATGGGAGCAGGTTGTCGTGGACGCTCGGGACCCGGTTGCGATCGGGCAGTGGTGGGCCGACGTGCTGGACTGGGTGATATTGAACGATTCGCCCCAGGAGTTCGAGATTCGTCCGGCGCCGGACCAGCTACCGGGGCTGATCTTCGTGCCTGTACCGGACGTCAAGGAATCGAAGAATCGGCTGCACCTGGACTTCCGGCCGGATGATCAGCAAGCCGAGGTCGAGCGGTTCCTGCGGGCCGGAGCGCGCCGAGCGGATGTTGGCCAGGGAGCCTCGCCCTGGGTTGTTCTGGCCGATCCCGAAGGCAACGAATTCTGTGTGCTACCGGCTCGGAGGGGCAAGCGGGCGTGACGGTATGCCCCATGGGTCTGGGTCAGCGTGGTTTCGCGTTTGTGCAGGTCAGAGTGGCTGGGGCGGACGAGCCGGCCTGTAAGCCGGGTTCTGTGACACCGCCGAAGCGGTGCCGGCGACCATCCATCTAGGACCACCGTTGCCGGCGGCCTCTTGCGGCCTACCCGCGAGCTCGGGCGGGTCACCCTCGAACGCCCGCGCAGGCCGCCCGGCACGAGGCTGTCACCTCGCATCCGGCCGGCCCTCTTGGCCTTGCTCCAGGTGGGGTTTACCGAGCCGCTCGGGTCACCCCGAGCGCTGGTGGTCTCTTACACCACCGTTTCACCCTTACCGCCGCCCGGCCGAAACCGGGAACGGCGGCGGTTTGCTTTCTGTGGCACTGGCCCGCGGGTCACCCCGGGTGGGCGTTACCCACCACCCCGCCCTGTGGAGCCCGGACTTTCCTCGGCGACCCCGGTTTCCCAAGGTCGACGCGGCCGCCCGGCCGGCTCGTCCGCCGTGCTAGAAGGGTACGCCGAACGCCCTCACCAGCGCGAAACCGATCGATCAGTGGTCGCATTCCTGAGATCGCCGCGGCGTGTCTTCGCGTGTCGCGCCCAATGATCGATCAACTAGCGGGCGCCCGAGACGCTGGGGCGACTTCTGGTCCGGCCGGCTTGGTCCCACGGTCGGCCCGAGCCCCGGCTCCGGCCAGCGCAAACCGGACCTGCCGCTTGTCGATGTCGGCGACGGTCAACTCCACCTCGACCCGCTTGCCCAGCGGCACGTTGTGGCCCTCGACCCGCCCCCGGACCGCGGGCTCGGTCAGCTGAACGGTTCCGCCTTTGTCCAGATTGGCGATGTCGACCACGACACCGGAGAACTGCTCCCCCTCCCGGCCGGAAAGCACC
>DATFRM010000224.1:0-5281 GCA_035263265.1 Actinomycetes bacterium | reverse complement strand
TCACCCCGTGGGTCAAGGGCGACCCACGAGCGCGAGCCGCATCGCTGAAAGGCGCTGAGACCCGACGGGCGAAAGCCGCCGCGCGCAAGGGAACCGTACGGGCGATGGCAGAGGAACTGACCGCCATCTCCGCGACCTTCGATCGTGACCGGTTGGGCACACATGCCGCCGCGTGCGCATCATGGCTGATGGGAAGGGTTGTGAGCGGTCAAATACCGGTCCGCAACGGTGACGAGGCGGCCACCTTGCTGCGGGCATTGGTGGACGTCGCGAGGATCGAAGCAGGGCAACCGACAGGGACCACGGTGGTGGCACATCTGGGGTCGTCAGCCATGGCTGAGGTCCTCGCGCTACGCGACCAGGCCAGAGCTGCACTTGGCATGGGCAACGCTGTCGACATCGACAGTGCCACGACGTCGACGACGTCATAGTCCGCTGTAGCCGCGTGCGACATTCCTGGTCGACGATGCCGGGCCCAGAGACCTCGAGCACCGTGCACCCAGCTGGACAGGGTGCCTAGGCCCTGGTCAGGGGTACCGAGCGCGTCGCCGGCAGCCGAGCCCCCCACCCCCGACAGGCCGGCGCCCCACGTCCTCATAGATACTGTGCAGGTCGAGAACACACCGTCTCGGAGAGTCTTCACGTTGGTCCACGCTGGGTGCTGGGCCATGTTCACACCGAGGTCGACGTCGACGTCATCCGCGTAGGTCGGGGGCTGGGTGAGGTCCACGTCGAGCGCTGGGTGTCGTCCACAGTGTTGTCCACCGTCTGTGCGCAACATCTCGACACGTGGGACTACACATCACCACATGCTGGGTGTACGGTGCCGCGTGATGGAGATATCTGAAGACCGGGTCGAACCGTTGCTGGCCGAACTCAACGACCAGCATTCCCCGAAGGTTGCCCTTGACTCCGGATGCAAGGTTGCCCTTGACCAGACGGTAGGGTCGCACGTCTATGCCAGCCAAGAAGGCAACCCACACATCCCCGACCCTGAACATCGACATCACACCCGAGCAGTACGACCGGGCAGTGAAGTCCGACTCCGGGGCCTGTCTGATCGCCGACGCGATCAAGGCTCAGCATCCGCACCTGTCGTCCGTCTCGGTCGACATGGCGACGATCCGAGTCAGCGACCGCAAGCGCGGTCTGCGCTTCGTCTACCTGACGCCACCCGAGGCGCAGCATGTCCTGTTGAGCTTCGACCAAGGCTGGTCGAATCCGACCGAGAAGCTGACCATCAAGCGGGCCGTCAGGGTGCAGGTGATCACTCGCAACGCGACCGGCCCGAAATCCAACGAGGGACGCGCCGAGCGACGCGAGGCGAAGAAGACGATGCTCGAAGCCAAAGTCGCCGCGGGCGAAGAGCTGACCCGTGGCGAGAAGAGTTCACTGCGCCAGCTTCAGAAGCCCTACGAGCCGATCGAGCGTCCAGCGTCACAGCCGCCAGTCACCGCCAGTCCCGGCGGCTCGGTGCCCACGGTCGTGGGTGGTCAACCGATGGTCCAGGGTCCGTCGCATCCGAACCTGTTGCGGGGACGCAAGCGGCACTTCGGGGCCAAGGTGTCTTCGCCCGGTGTGCAGTGGACCGAAGCGATCGAGCAGGCCGTCGAGGAGCGGATCGCTCAGCGCGAGCAGCAGTCGTAGCAGTCAGCGGTGAGCCGGTCGCCGCCAGCCAAGACAAGCGACCGGCTCACCCTCAGTGTCGCGAATGGATGGTGGGCCTTGCCTGAGGAAGCAATCGGTCCGCTGATCGATTCCCTTCGGTTCGCGTACGCCGATCCGCCCTACATCGGGCAGGCACACCGGCACTACCGCAAGCACGCCGACTACGCGGGGGAGGTCGACCACGCCGCTCTCATCGCGCACCTGTCGACGTTCGACGGGTGGGCTCTGTCGGCGTCGATGAAGTCACTGCCCCGGGTGATGAAGCTCTGCCCGGATGACGTGCTGACGCTCGCCTGGGTCAAGCCGATAGCGCCGCCGATGGGCGACAAGCGCCACTACTCATGGGAACCAGTCATCTTGCGACCTCTGCGCCGCCCGGCGATCTACGTCAAGTCGCACCTTGTCCTGTCGCCGCCGCAGTTCACGTTCCGCCCGCGCCCGCCCGAGCACGTCATCGGCGAGAAACCAGAGGGATTCACACACTGGGTGTTCGACGCCGCCGGTCTGCGGCCCGAGGACGACCTGACGGATCTGTTTCCTGGCTCCGGTGCGATTGGTCGAGCGTGGGGAACCTGGCGAGAACGGTTGGCGCCCGATGCCTGACCCCGCTATCGAACCGCTGTTCAATACCCCGATGCGCTACGTGTGCTCGCGGTGCGGCCGCACCGTCACCGTCACCGACGAAGACTCGCCCATCGACGTCCTGTTTCGCCGCTGCCCTGATTGCCGGGAGTCTGACACCCCGACGCCACCGTGTGTCGTGTGCGGCGCGCCCGGCGCGATGGGTGTCGGCCACAGCGGTCGCAACGACGAGCTGTGGTACTGCATCGACCGTGGCACCGACGATGACCCCGCCATCGAATGCTCCCTGCTGTGCGTCCTCGCCGAAGGGGAGATGGCATGAACCCGAGTTGCCGGTGCCGCCGACATCCGATCTGGCTCGCGATCGACGCCATCGCGTGGCTGGTGTTCGATCGCACAGTGTTGATCCGCCGCCGCTGCCCGCTCCACGGTGACTGTCGTCATGCCTGAGCCACGTATCGAACCGCTGTCCGATTCCGCGACGCGCGCGACGCGACACGCGACCGACCCGCGATTTTTTGGGCCGCGCTACCGGCACATCCCGGCCCGGATCGTTGTGTGTGTCCCGATCTGTCCCGTTCTGGCCGGCTCTGTCCCCGATCGGCCCGCAGAGCGCAGGATGACGGGTGATGGCGAAGGCCCGTAGCGGTTACGACAAGGGGTATGCCGTGGCCCGGGCGGCGCTGCTGGCCGACGACCCGATCTGTCACCTGCCGGGCTGTCGACGGTGGGCGACGGAGGCGGACCATGTGCCGCCGCTCAGCCAGCACAACCATCGGCCCGGGTCGGGCTGCTGTGTGTTGATGCCGCATTGTTCGGTGCATGCCCGGGAGCAGGGCGGCCGGTTGGGCCGGGCGAAGCAGCTGGCGATGGCGCACGCGCGGGAGCAGCGCCGCCTGAAGCAGGTGACGATCCCGGAGCCGGCCGGGTTCGGTGCGGACGATCCGGTGTGGCGGGTGGCGTGGCTCGAGGATCTGTTGGAGATGCCCAAGGACGGATCGTGGCCCAGGTTCATGACGGTGCCGCATCCGCGGGCGGTCGGGTCCTACGGGGCGGCTGCGTCGCGTTGGGCGCGCAGCGTGAACGGGTCGCAGTGGCGGTGGTGGCAGGAGCTCGCCGCCCGCCGCGTCCTCGAGCATGACGCCGACGGGCTGTTGGTGTGGGTGACGTGGCTGTTGACGGTGGCCCGCCAGTCCGGCAAGTCGCGGCTGATCCGTGACCTCGCCGATTGGCGGCTGCACCGGGGGATCGACGAGCTCGGGGTCGGCGCGGACGACATCACGCTGACGATCTCGCGGGACATCTCGATCATGCGGGAGATGATGCGGCCGGCCCTGCTGCGCTGGAAACGGGACCCGGATCACAACGTGCTGCTGTTGACGGGCCGCGAGGAGATCGAACACAAGCCGTCCGGGGTGCGGTGGCTGGGACGGTCGGAGCGGTCGGCGTACGGGCTGTCGATCGGGTTGGCGGTCGTCGACGAGTGCTGGGATGTGTTGCCGTTGACGGTCGACGAGATGCTGGTGCCGACGCAGGCCGAGATGTGGCAGCCACAGCTGGGGTTGGCCTCGACTGCGCATCGCAACGCCACCGCCCTGTTCCCCGGGCGTCGGGCGGCGTGCTTCGAGCAGTTGGCGGACCCGTTGGACTCGGAGCTGCTCCTGGAGTGGTCGACGCCACCGGAGCTGGACCGGGCCGACCCTGCGGCGTGGCGGGCGTCGTCGCCGCACTGGTCGCCGCAGCGGCAACGGATCGTCGCCAAGGCGTTGCAGCGGGCGTTGGCCGGCGAGGTCGCCGACGCCACCGAACCCGACCCGATCGTCGGGTTCGACACCCAGTGGGGCAACCAGTGGCCGGCACGGCAGGCCCAACGCGGCAAAGGCAACGTGCTGTTGGAGGCCGCCGACTGGGACGCCGCAGCAGGCCGGGCCGAACACGACGGGCCGTATGTGATCGGCTGCGAGGACAACTTGGGGAACGGGGCGGCGGTCGCCGCAGCGGTGCGCACCGTCGACGGCCGGGTCGAGCTCGGCGGGTGGTGCTGCACCGATTGGGCCGAGGCGATGGGGTGGGCGGCCCGGTTGGCCGAGTTCCGGCCCGGGTCGCGGATGCTGGTCGGCGCCACCCTGTTGGAGCAGGTGCCCCGCGGGATCGGGCTGGCCCGGGTAGAGCGGGCCGGGCTCACCGAAACCCGGGCCGGGCTGCCGTTGCTGCGGGCGATGCTCGCCGCCGGCCGCCTGGTCCACGACGACACCCCCGACCTCGACACCCAGCTCGGCCAGGCCCGGGTCGTGCCGGCGCCGTCCGGCGGGCTCACGTTGGTGCCGGGGCCACGCTCCGATCTGGCCCGCGCCGCGGTGTGGGCGCTGTGGGGCATCGAGCGGCGCACACCCAACCCGAAGATCGACTGAGGGCGCGATACTGGCGGGGATGGCGCGCGCACCTTCCAGGTCATCGGCTCGGGGCACGTCGAAGCTGCCCCGCTCGGCGTTCGCCTATCCGTCGCGGCGGGCCTACCCGATCAACACGCCGGGCCGTGCCCGCTCAGCCCTGGCGAGGGCGTCGAGCTCGCACAACGCCGGCACCTACCAGCATGTCGCTCGGGCGGTACGGGCCCGCTACGGCAACCGGGTCGCGTCGGTCGGCCCGAAACGGGGCACCGTCACCCGCCCCGGGTACCGCAAGCACTAACTGACGGGTCAGTCAGGTGTAGCGTCGCCACCTGATGCCCGCGGCGAGGGATGCGCAGGGCCGGTTCACCCGCACGATCCGGCCGCCCGACACCCCCAACGGCAACCCGATCGACGACACCACCGCCCCACACTCGGTCGGCCCCGACGTCGCCAACCCGGGCGAGGTGTTGGACCCTGTCGTTGACTGGCCGGGTCTGTTCCCGCAACGCTGGGACGGCTGGCCCGCCGAGTGGGACGTCCCGTTCTGGAACGGGGCGATGTCCACCCTGTTCGCCTGCACCGACACCGCCTGGCTGTGCCTCGACTTGAACTCGAACGTGATGGCGACGATGCCGATC
>DATFRM010000223.1:0-8872 GCA_035263265.1 Actinomycetes bacterium | reverse complement strand
CGTGCAGGACGAAGGAAAGACGCTCCGCCGGAGTCAGCGTGTCGAGGACGACCAGCATGGCCAGACCCACCGAGTCCGCCAGCACGGCTTCCTGTTCCGGATCGGTGCCGTCGTCCCGGCCGGATGTCGGCTCGGGCAGTTCAGATCCGTGCGGCTCCTCGCGGCGGGACCTCCGAGACCGCAACAGATCCAGGCTGACTCGCGCGACGATCGTGGTCAGCCAGCCGCCCAGGTTTTCCACGTCGCTGGAGTCGGCTCGGCTGAACCGCAGCCAGGCCTCCTGCACGGCGTCGTCTGCCTCGCTCAGCGAGCCGAGCATCCGGAAGGCCACCGCGGTCAGGTGGGTCCGGTGTGCCTCGAACCGCTCGGCCAGCCAGTCGCTTTCGGTCACGTCACACCTCTCGATCGCCTCCGTCATAGCAGTGACGGTCGCGACGCTGCCGATGTGACAGCTCTAGTCGCTCTTGACGCCGGCCGGGCCGAGCAGCCGCAACAGCAGCCCCGGATCGCCAGGCCAGGCCGCCAGCACGACATCACGGGGAACCTCCCGAGCCGCGTACCGCAGCGCCAGGGCGACCACGACGATGTCGTCGAGCGGGCCGATCACCGGGAGGAACTCGGGGATGAGATCGATCGGGCTGGCGACCCACAACCCGGCGATGACAATCGCGATCTTGGCGCGGCGCGGCACCTGTGGATGGTTGCGCAGCCGGCGCACAGCCACGACGCAGTCGGGGATGAACGCGGCCAGGTCACGGGCGATGCCGGGCGGGAGGCGCCGGGCCAGCACAATCAGCAGAGCCCAGCAGATCAGCATCACCCCGAGGGCGATGCCGAGCCCCGTCAACCAGTCACCCACGCTATCCACCATGCTCCAGTCCCGGCGAATCGAGAAGCGGGCACGTCAATCGTCGATTTACCACGACGATTGACGTGCCCGCCTCGTATCGACGCTGCCTGGCTAGGTGTACAGACGGCTGCCGCACACCGGCCACGGACTGTCGCCGGCGCGGTCGTAGAGGATCTGCGCCCGCTGCGTCTGCTCGCTCGACGATGCGTCGATCGGATTGCCCGACCCACCGACGGATGCCCAAGTGGACAGCGAGAACTGGTAGAGACCGAAGTACTGGCCGTTAGAGCTCACCGCTCGCGGATTGCCGCCCGACTCGCACTGCGCGAGGGCTGCCCAGTTCAGCCCGCTGCCACTCCCGCTCGGAGCTGGGGAGCTCGGTGGCGGCGTGGGTGCCTTGGTACCCACCCGGACCACCCGGTCGGCCGGCTTCTTCATCGCTAGCACGACCAAGATCCGCTTGATCTTCCACTTGCCGTCCCGCCAAGCGAACTCGTAGACCACCCGGCGAGAGCCGTCCTTGCCCCGCTTGACCACGGCGCGCTCGCCCTCGGTCATGCTGTCGTCGTAGACGACCTTGGTAGGAGCATCGATCGATTCGGTTCGGGTCATCGCCTTACCGGTGATCCTGAACACCCGGATGTGGTCGCCCTCGTCCGGGTAGGCCTTCCGGCCCGGCAGCACGAAGTCCCGTTTGCCGAGCGGGATTCCAGCCTCTGTGATGGCGTCGGCTACCGTCGCAGCCGTTGTTTCGATCTTGCGTTTGTGACCTTCGACATTCAGCAGCACGTGGCGTGGCATGCGTACGTCGAACGCAAGCCCGTTCCGACCGATCGGCTGTGAGCGCGACACGGATACGAACGCGTCGCGGTCGCGGATGCCGAGTTGATCGAGTGCCTCCTGCACGCTGAGTGCAGTGGTCCATACTTCGCGGTGCTTGCCGTCGAGATTGACCGAGACCATTCGTCCGTAGCGGACGGCGATCCGGGTGCCGTCGGTGACCTTGGTGTCCAGACCGGGCGCGACAACGTCACGCAGACCGACTTCGAGGCCCTCTTCATCGAGGACACCGGCGACGGTCGTCGCAAAGGTGTGGATGTGCCGTGGTACACCGTCGACAGTGACGGTAAGCGCCTTGTCCGAAGCGATGAATGCGGTTGTGCCGCCCACCAGAGCGACAATCACCGCGCCTAAGAGGATCAGGCGTGGCGCAGGTACTCGCACACGTCTCCAGACTTCGTACCACCCGGGCACGGGGAGCTCGAAACCGAAGCGCAACGAGGGAAAAGAAGCCTCCCATCGAAGCCCGGAGCTGCCCGATCCCGGCCAACAGTCGCAAGACGCTAGCTGACGCCCCAAGCACGCGCAAACACCCGAGGTGGAGCGAAGCAGTCACTCTGAGTGAGTTCCCGGGCCCAAAATGGAGGGCTGACCTGCGGTTCTGCAGCTCTCCGGAACCCCTGTGGAGGGCGGCAAATTTCGTCGCCGCCAGCGGGACGATTCCGGGACAAATGGGTGGGGCCCCTCCCACGTATGAGGTGGAAGGGGCCCCGGTGGATTTCGCCGTCCCCGCGCCTCCCGATCAACCAGGCTGAGTGCTCAGCCGACGGTCAATCAGTGCCGATTGCTCGGCGTGCGCGGTTCGGGCGAAACCCTGTCACCACAGTGTGGAAACCCTTGCATTCACTTGTGCACCAGTGGCCGCGTGGCCCCAGGCGGCGCCACCTGAAACCGGGTGTCCACGTCGTGGTGACGTGAGAGATTTCTAGTCCTCCAAAGCGGTGCCGCGCAAGGCCCCAGCGGCACCTATTTCCAAGATTTTTTAGCGACTGCTTCGACTCGCGGATCTCACGATCAAGAGCGGGTCGGAATCACCCGGAATATGCCCCAAACGACCTTGATCATCGAGCTGATGGGCATAGCGCGTCGGTCAGACCGGTACCGGGAATCCGACCACGGCGGTTACTCCGGGTGACCACAGGACGCTCTGCGGTTCACCGAGTCGCACCGGCAGACCGACCTCGGCCAGGAACTGCTGCGGCAGGTCGAGATCGACCAGCTCGGCGGAGTGAAGCGGCCACGGCGGGTGATCCACATCCACTCGGACCGTCCTGCCCAGCCAACGCGTGTGCATGCTCCAGCGAGCGGTGACGAACTGATCGACACCGGCGACGTCGGAGATCCGGTCGCCGATCCGCACCCCGAACCGCAGCCGGTCGGGACCTGCCGGCCAGCGGCGGGTGGTCGTGTACGTCACTACCGCTTCGGCATGGGTGATCTCCGAGGGCGACCAGGTGTACGGAACGCGCAGCACGAATCGCGCAAACCCAGACGTCAGCAGCCGGTCGGCATTGAGGACCAGGAAGACGGCACCGCGCCGGCCATGCCGGTCAGCGGAGTAGACGCGCAGATGCGTCTCGTTGAAGACCCCGAGCCGAGGCACTGGAAGCCGGCCACCTAGCAGGACGCAGATCCGGAGTCCGATCAGACCTAGATACGTGGTTTCACCAAGGAGATCGGGCCGGACGTGCCGGGGCAGCAGCGGTGCGATGACTGCGGGGTCTACCGCCCAGTGGACGAACGCCAACTGGCTCCAGTGGTGGCGCATCGATGCCAGTCGCACCCGCCGCGGCGACTGATTGGTGATCGGCTCCATGGTCGGGCCGAACGCTACCCGTCACCCGCGGACCGTGACGGTCGGGAGGCCAGGGGGTGTCGATGGAACCTCGGCGGGTAAACGCGAGCGACACCGAGGGAGCCGCAGTGTGTGGCTCCCGTCCTGGAGGTAACCGAACTCATGGGTATCGGCGCAAGCGTCTTCCTGATTGCGGTCGGCGCCATCTTGACCTTCGCGATCGACGCGGAAGTTGCCGGCATCAACATCGACGTCATCGGCATCATCTTGATGATCGCCGGCGCGCTGGGTCTGCTGTGGACGCTGCTCATCTGGGGCCCGCGTCAGCGCAGCAGCAGCACGGTGGTCGAGGAGCGCCGGCCGGTCGAGCGTCGCGTGTACGACGAGGGCCCGCCGGCCTAACGAGGCTGATCCAACGTAGGCACAACGCCCAGGCTCGGCGTTACGACCGGTCCAGGGCGTTCTATTGCACCCGCCGCCAAACATGTGCGGTGGACCTGGGAGTGACGAGTCCTGTCTGATCCGCAACCGCCTGAACCGCTCGAACCACCCGAACCGCCCGAATCGCAGGACCGCTGGCTGAGCGGCCCGGCCTGGATGCGGCGCGCCGACAGCGCGGTCTTCACAGACGACAGTGGCCGGCGCCGGAAGCTGGGCCGGCGGCTCGGCATCGGCATCGGCGCGCTCGGCCTCGGCTACCTCGGCACGCTCGGGGTAGCGCTACTGGATGGTCCGACCGCGCCGTTCCTGCCCGACCATGGTGGCGGCAACCAGCCGCGTCCAGCCATCGCAACCACGTCGCCGACCTCGTCCCCCGATGGGTCGCCCAGCTCCGCCGGAGCCGTTCCTTCGACCACGGCGACTGGCGCGGCATCCGCACGGTCATCGACGGCGCCGTCGACTCGGCGGCCGCCCCCCACTGCCTCGCCGACGGCCCCGACCAGCCCACCGACCTCGCTCCCGGTGCCGACCCCTACCACGACGCTGCCGCTTCCATCGCCGACCGCGACGCAGTCCGGTCCCGCGAGTGGCCCGGGTGCGTCACCGTCAGGTACCTCGGGTGTGCCGGACTCGTGACTGTTAGCTCTGCCGACCGCGTCCAACCGCGATCCCACTGGCTGCTGCTGGTAATCGTGCTTGGTCTGCTCGGCGCGGCCTTGCTCATCCATGGCGTGATCAATCACGAGGTGGCGCCGGGAGAGGGACCGCCGGGTGAAACGAACGCCCAACCCGCGCCCGGCGTCGCGGATCTGGGACCGGTGGTGGACGCCCGGCAGCTACCACCGAAGTCGTGGTCGCCGCGCCCCGGACAGGTCGCGCTGACATTCGACGATGGCCCCGATCCCACCTGGACGCCGCAGGTCCTCGACGTTTTGGAGCGCTACCACGTGCCGGCGACCTTCTTCGTGATCGGCTCCCTAGCCACCGAGCGACCCGACCTGCTACAGCGGGCGATCCGGCACGGCTCGGAGATCGGCGTGCACACGTTCACCCACTCGGATCTCGGTACGATCGGGGAGTTCCGGGCCCAGCTCGAGCTGTCGCAGACGCAGCTCGCGGTCGCCGGAGCCACCGGCTTGCAAACGTCAATCCTTCGGCTGCCGTATGCGTCGTCCGCGGACTCGGTCAGTCCACGCGACCTGGCGGCGATGGTCCGCGCCGCGGACGACGGATATCTGTCCGTCTTCGCCACCCACGACCCGCAGGACTGGGCCAGACCTGGGGTGGCCACGATCGTCAAGCGGGCCATGCCCACCGGCGGCGAAGGCGCGATCATCGTGCTGCACGACGGCGGCGGAGATCGCGCCCAGACGGTGGCAGCGCTCAACGAGTTGATCCCGAGACTCCAGCGCGCCGGTTACACGTTCACCACCGTCGGTGCTGCGGTCGGGATACCGGACCAGATGTCACCGGCCACCACCGGCACGCTGTGGCGGGGCCGGCTGCTGTTGTGGTCGGTGCGGCTGGCCGACCTGATCGTTACCGGCTTGAAGTGGGCACTCGTCGGCGTTGGTGTGCTCACCCTGATCCGCGTCCTGCTGCTTCTGCTGGTCGCACCGGTACACGTCATCCGCGAGCGGCGGCGCCGCAAGGACCGTCCGGTGGTACTCGATCCGGTCACGGTCATCGTGCCGGCGCACAACGAGGCCGCCACCATCGCCCGCACGGTTCATTCACTCATCGCCTCCGACTATCCGGACCTCGAGGTCGTTGTGGTAGACGACGGTTCAACCGATGGCACCGCCGAGATCGTCGAGCAGCAGGCGCTGCCCCGGGTCCGGGTGGTGCGACAGCCGAATCTGGGCAAGGCGGCCGCGCTGGAGACGGGGATTGCGCATGCCCGATTCGAGTTGCTCGTCCTGGTCGACGGCGACACTCTGTTCGAGCCCACCACGATCTTCCGTCTGGTGCAGCCATTGGCCGATCCGCAGGTCGGCGCGGTCTCCGGCAACGCCAAGGTCGGCAACCGGCGCGGTTTGCTTGGGCGCTGGCAACACATCGAGTACGTGATGACCTTCAATCTCGATCGCCGCCTTTACGACGTTCTCGGCTGCATGACCACGGTGCCTGGCGCGGTCGGCGCCTACCGCCGCCAGGCGCTGGATCATGCCGGCGGGTTGCGGGCGCACACGCTCGCCGAAGACACCGACCTGACCATGTCGGTGACCAGGGCAGGCTGGAAGATCCGCTATGAGGAAACCGCCAGGGCCTGGACGGAGGCCCCGGCTACGCTCGGTCAGCTGTGGCGCCAGCGGTATCGCTGGTGCTATGGCACCCTGCAGGCCGTCTGGAAGCACCGGCGGGCTGTACTAGGCCGCGGGCCTTCCGGGCGGCTCGGCCGGCGCGGGCTGATCTACCTGGTCCTGTTCCAGGTGCTGCTTCCGCTGTTGGCGCCGGTAGTGGACCTTGCGGCCGTCTACGGTCTGATCTTCCTTGATCCACGGGCGGTCGGGGTCGCCTGGCTCGGCTACGCCGGGATCCAGACGGTCATCGCCGCGTACGCGTTCTACCTCGATCGAGAGCCGATCACACCGTTGTGGTCGGTGCCACTACAGCAGCTTGTCTACCGCCAGCTGATGTACCTCGTGGTCGTCCAGTCGCTCGTCACGGCAGTTGTCGGCGCCAGCATGCACTGGCACAAGCTCGACCGCCGGGGCACCGCCGAGGTGGCGCACCAGCCGGAGAACCGACCTATGCGTGACGGCGCACGAGGTTTGACCGGCTGACGATCGGCTCATCCGATGCCAGACTTTCGCTGGGGAGGAGATTGCGTCGCCATGTACAACCTGTGGTCGTATCGCCAGCAACTGATCGGTATCGGAGAGCTGGAGAACTTGACCGGCTACGAGGTCGTCGCCACCGATGGGACGATCGGCTCGATCGAGCAGGCAAGCGACGAAGCCGGCAGCAGCCACATCCTCGTCAGCGCCGGAACGTGGATCTTCGGTAAGAAAATCATGCTCCCGGCCGGAACAATCGCCCGAATCGATCACGTGGAACGCAAGATCTACGTCGATCGAGACAAGGAAGAGATCAAGCGGGCGCCGAAGTACGACGAAGAACTACGCAACGACCCCGGCTACCACAGCCAACTCGACGAGTACTACGGCCGCGCCGGCATGTAACACCCCGGCTCCGTTCTCGGCCCTTCGCGGTATCTGACCGGGTCTTCCTCACTCCTCCACTACTAGGGGCGCGATCCGCTGCGCTCCAGTGCGACCAATCCCCTACGGCAGGCCTTCGGGTGGGGGCCTGGCCCCGATTCGGGGCGGCTGTCGTGGGCGCAGGGTCGTGCTGTGGCCGACCGTCCAAGCGTCGGTCGGCGGGGAGGGCCGAGGGATGGCGGCGACGAACGGTACTGACCGGGTCAGCCCGCGGGCCGACCGGGCTCGCGAGATCGCCTTCTGGCTGCGGAGGTATGCCCCGGCCGAGGTCGCCGCCACTCTCGGCGCCATGCTGGCCGCCGGTGCCGCCAACCGCTTCGGCGGAGTGGGTGCCGGCGCGCTAGCCGGTACAGCTGGCGAGGCGGTTGCCTTCTACGGGTTTCTGTTCGTCCGCGGCCTGCGGGGCTGGCCGGAGCGACCGTTCACCGCTTACGCAGCCCTGTGCACGCTGCACGATCTCGTGCTCGAGTTCGGCCCGGCCGAGGTGCTGGACACCTGCCTGATCCGACCCACGGCGATGTACCTCGGGATCGCGCTGCTGTCCAACGTCACCAGCGGAACCATCGCCGGCAAGGTCACCGCCGACCTGATCTTCTACTCGATCGCCATCGTGGGATACCGGTTGGTCAACGCGCGCCGCGCGGGAACGATCCCGCCGGCGTTGCGTCGTCCTACTTCATCTTGAGCGCGCGAGCGAGTTCAGCACGGCCCATCTTGGAGCGGCCGGGAAGATCACGCTTCTTGGCGATGTCGTACAGCTCGGCCTTCGTCTTCGGCGTGTAGGCACCCAGCTATTCCTGGTCCACGCCCGGTTCGAGGAGGTAGCGCAGGAACAGGTATGACCCGTGAGAGCGCGCGCTGGCCAGCCGAGCCGGCGCCGGACCACCGCCGGATAGGAGATCGGCTCCTTCGGACAGAACCGGTCGGGCCGGCTCGCCGCCACCGGTCAGCAACGGGGACACCGTGAGGAACAGCTCGTCGACCGCCTGCGCCCGCAGTAGCTGTCCCATCAACTTCGGCCCACCCTCGGTGAGAACTCGCCGGTACCCCAGCGCGGCCAGCGCGGTCAGTACTTCCGCTGGATCGAGTGACCCGGATTCGCCGATCGGCACGACCTGTGCGTCCGGCTCCACGAGCTCACGGACTCGATCAGCGGCCTTCCCGGTAGTGGCGACGATGGCACCGGTGAGCTTGGGTCCGACGCCGTTCAGACGCCCCGATCCGGTCACCACCACCAGGCGTGGCTCGGGCGTCAGGTCCAGCCGTCGCCTGAGCTCGGCGAACTCGCTGGCGGCGTCGGGATAGGCCTTGGCCGCCGTCCACGGCCCGCTGTGCGCCCGGAACGTGCCCGCACCGATGACGACCGCGTCTGCGCAGGCGCGAAGCAGCGCAACCAAGAACCGATCGGCCGGACTGCCGCCGCTGATGACCGCGGAGGACTTTGGCAGCTCCGGCACCGCCACGACACCGTCCACCGACGCAACGAAGTTGGCGTAGACCACCTGCGCCGGGAGGCCGAACGTGCCGTAGATCGACTCGACAGCCTCGGGCAGCTGGAAGGCCGGAAGGCCGGGAATCTCGATCAAGGTCTCGAACTCGAGTCGGGGCACGGCGTCTCCGTGGACCTCAGTAGCGCCCGTAAGCGGGAATCACCGCGCCGCTGATGGGCCACGCGTCCGGGCTGCACAGGAACGCGATGACCTTGGCGATCGCCTCGGCGGG
>DATFRM010000222.1:0-3206 GCA_035263265.1 Actinomycetes bacterium | reverse complement strand
CGGCGCTCGGGTCACCGTCCATACATTCGACGAGCAGGGCGTGGCCGACGCGATCGCGGCCGGGGTGGATTGCGTCGAGCACGGCACCGGCCTGTCCGAGCAGCTCATCGACACCATGGCGGCTCGCGGCACGGCGCTGGTGCCAACGTTGATCAATGTTGCGAACTTTCCGGCGATCGCCGAGCAAGCGAGCCGATATCCCGCGTACGCCGATCACATGCGCCGCCTGCACGCCAGTGCGCCGGGCCGGGTGGCGATGGCACACGAGGCCGGCGTCCCGGTGTTCGCCGGCACCGACGCGGGCGGCGCGGTGGCGCATGGCCGGGTGGCCGAGGAGGTCGCCGCGCTGCACGCGGCCGGGCTCCCGGCGGAGGTTGCGCTCGGTGCCGCCAGTTGGGCCGCCCGGCGCTGGCTCGGCCGTCCGGAGCTGGCGGAGGGCGACCCGGCTGATCTCGTGGTCTACCCGACCGACCCGCGCAAGGATCTCCGAGTGCTGGCCGCGCCGGCTCGTGTGATCCTTCGTGGCAAAATCGTGGTGTGACCAGCTCGCCACCGCGGGTATTCCTGCGCCGGCCTCGACCGCAGGACGAACAGTGGTACCTGGAGGCGGTGCGCCGCAGCGCCGCCGCCATCGAACCGTGGAATCCGGTCCGAGACGGCCCGGGCGCGTTCGAGGAGCTGCTCGAGCGGGACGCCTCGGGCAACTCGGTGATCTTCATGGTGGTGAACCAGGAGGACGGCGGCTGCGCCGGCAAGATCGCGGTGAACAACATCGTCCGGGGCCGGTTCCAGTGCGCGGTGCTCGGCTACGACGCGTACCTCCCGTACGCGGGCAGCGGCCGAATGCGCGAAGCGCTCCACCTGGTGATCGCGCGCTGCTTCGCGCCGCTGCCGGGCGGCCTGGGACTGCACCGGCTCGAGGTCAACATCCAACCGGACAACGTCCGCTCGATCGGACTGGCCAAGCGGGTCGGCTTCCGCTTCGAGGGGTTCTCGCCGAGGTTCCTGTACATCAACGACGAGTGGCGCGATCACGAGCGGTACGCGCTCACCGCCGAAGAGTTCGCGGCAATTGGGGATCAGCCTGGTTGATCTGGCACAATGAGCGGCCGAGTGCTCGATGTGCGCCCGGCCCCTCTCTCCGGCGTGCATCGCGTCCGCAGAGCGAACGCGGGACTGGCGCCCCACCCCGATCCGTGCAGCTCCACATCCACGAAGATCCAGGAGTCACCACAGTCGTGGCAGTCAAGATAAAGCTCAAGCGCATGGGCAAGATCCGCGTGCCGCACTACCGCATCGTCGTTGCCGACTCCCGTACCAAGCGGGACGGTCGGGCGATCGAGGAGCTCGGTATCTACCAGCCGATGGAAGACCCGTCGCTGATCCGGCTCGACTCGGACCGGGTTCAGTACTGGCTGGGTGTAGGCGCGCAGCCGACCGAGCCGGTGCTGGCGATCCTGAAGGTCACCGGCGACTGGCAGCGGTTCAAGGGCCTGCCGGGAGCGGAGGGCACGCTTCGCACCGCCGAGCCGCGCACCGACAAGAAGACGGTGTTCGAGGCCGCGGTGAAGGACGCGTCGGCCGAGCCGAAGTCCGAGGCGACCACGCAGCGGACCCGGGCCAAGAAGGCCGCGGCCAAGACCGCGGCGGCTGAGGCGCTCGCGGACGAGGCGGCTGCAGCGGAGGCTAAGGCGACCGAACCGGAGGCTAAGGCGGCCGAACCGGAGGCAAAGCCGGCCAAGACAGCCAAGACGGCCAAGGCGGCCAAGACGGCGAAGGCGGCCGAACCGGCGGCGGAGGCAGATACAGCGACTGCGCCCGCCGACGCCGCGGCGGCGGAGGCCGGGGACGCCTCGACCGAGGCGTCGAGCGAGGGCTGATCCGGTGCTTGAGGAAGCTCTCGAGCATCTGGTCAAGGGCATCGTCGAGCACCCGGATGAGGTCCGGGTACGCAGCCGTGAGCTGCGTCGCGGTCAGGTGCTCGAGGTTCGGGTCCACCCCGACGACATCGGCAAGGTGATCGGCCGCAACGGCCGCACCGCCAAGGCCCTGCGAACGATCATCACCGCGATCGGCGGGCGCAACGTGCGGGTCGATCTACTCGAGTCCGGCCGGCCGCGCTAGCGCGGTGGACACAGCGGAGTAACCGATGCAGCTCGTGGTCGGGCGGATCTCCCGGCCGCACGGTGTCCGCGGTGAACTCGCCGTCCAGGTACGAACGGATGACGCCGAAACGCGGTTCGCCGCCGGGTCGGTCCTGCAGACCGACCCGGCTACCGGCCCGCTTACCGTTGCCGGGGCGCGGTGGCATCAGGGGCGCCTACTGGTCAGCTTCGCCGAGATCGCTGATCGATCCGCGGCCGAGCGGTATCGCGGCATCGAACTGCTCGTCGAGGTCGACTCGGACGCCAAGCCGGACGACGCGGATGAGTACTACGACCACCAACTGGTCGGCCTGCGCGCGGTCACCCTGGCCGGCGACGAGATTGGACCGATCCGCGAGGTTCTGCACCTGCCGGCCCAGGACGTGCTCGTGGTGGCGACCGGCGGTGGCCAGACGTTGATCCCGTTCGTGTCCGAGATCGTGCCGGAGGTGGACCTGGCGGCCGGCCAGGTTCGGGTCGATCCGCCGCCGGGCCTGCTCGATCTCGGCCGGACTGAGCAGGCGTGAGGCCGATGCGGATCGACGTCATCACGATCTTCCCGGAGTACCTGGCCCCGCTCGGCGTGTCGCTGCTCGGCAAGGCCAGGGAGCGAGGCGTGCTCGACGTGCACATCCACGACCTGCGGGCGTGGACCGCGGATGTGCATCGAACCGTGGACGACACCCCGTACGGCGGCGGTCCGGGCATGGTGATGAAACCGGAACCCTTGTGGTCCGCGCTGACCGCGGTGGCCGAAGCCGGTCCGGATGCCGTTCAACCCACGCTGGTGCTGCCTACCCCGAGCGGCCGCCGGTTCACCCAGCGGGATGCGCAACGACTGGCCGGGCTGCCGTGGCTGGTCTTCGCTTGTGGACGGTACGAGGGCATCGACGCCCGCGTCGCAGAGCGGGCCCGCGCGAGGATGCCGGTCGAGGAGTTGTCGATCGGCGATTACGTGCTGGCCGGTGGGGAAGCGGCGACGCTGGTCATCGTGGAAGCGGTGACCCGGCTGCTGCCCGGCGTGCTCGGAAATGCGGACTCCGTGACCGACGACTCGTTCGC
>DATFRM010000221.1:0-3398 GCA_035263265.1 Actinomycetes bacterium | reverse complement strand
GGCCGCCGGGCCGACTAGCCTGCGTGCCGTGGCGGATTCCACCGGTTCGATGCACTGGGCGCCGGGATTGGCGACCGGAGTCGGCTCCCTACCTGGAACCGATCCGGGCGAGGCGACGAGGCAGGTGTTCGGGGAGCTGCCCGGATTTCCACACTTGCCCGAACTGCCGGCGCGCGGACCTGGGGCGGACATGATCGGTCGGACTGCCGCGTTGCTGGTGGAGCTAGCGGTTGAGCTCACCTCAACCGGCTGGGCGTTCACCGGGCGGCCGGGTCGCGATGTCCGGCGGGCTCGATCGCTGCTGTCCGCCGACTTGGACGCGTTGGAGGAGGTCGCGTCCGGTTACCAGGGACCGATGAAGATCCAGATCGTCGGCCCGTGGACGCTCGCCGCCGCGATCGAGCTCCGCAACGGCGAGAAGGCCCTGGCCGACCCGGGCGCGGTCCGCGACCTGAGCAGCTCGCTGGCTGAGGGACTGACCGAGCATGCGGCGGAGGCCACCAAACGCGTGCCCGGCGCCCGGCTGGTCGTCCAGATAGACGAACCGTCGCTGCCTGGTGTGCTCGCCGGCGGCATCCGTACGGTCAGCGGGCTGCGCGCGTTGGCCGCGGTGGAGCCGACCGACGCGGTGATCTCGATCGGAACGGTACGTTCGGCCGTGCCGGCGGAGCTTCCGGTGATCGTGCACTGCTGCGCACCCGGCGTCCCGGTCGGGGTGGTGCGGCGCGCCGGTGTGAACGGAGTCGGGTTCGACTTCGGGCTGATCGACACTGTGCCTGAGGAGGAGCTGGGCACCGCGATCGAGGCGGGGTTGGCGGTCTTCGCCGGCGCGGTCCCCCCGCGGGACACGGACTTGTCTGCGCTGGCCGATACGGTCGATCCGGTACGACAGTGGTGGCGGCGACTCGGGTTTGCTCCGGAGCGGCTCGCCGAGCAGGTAGTGGTCACCCCGGCGTGTGGCCTGGCTGGGGCCAGTCCGGCGTACGCGCGCCGGGCCATGACTCGCTGCCGCGAGGCCGCACGGGCGCTGTACGAGTCACCCGAGGGCTGAGCGAGGAGGAGCCGGCGGTGGCCGACGAGACAGAGCCGGCGGTGGCCGACGAGACGAAGCCGGCGGTGGCCGAGCAGACGGAGCCGGCGGTGGCCGAGCAGAGCGTCGACGGGGTCCCGGTCGCGGCGATGGAGCGCCACGCCGTGCTAGCCGAGGAGATCAGCGGGCACCTGTACCGCTACCACGTGCTCGACCGGCCGACCATCAGCGATGCCGACTACGACCGGCTCATGCGCGAGCTGACCGAGCTGGAGGAGCGCTACCCGACCCTGCGCACGCCCGACTCGCCCACCCAGGGCGTCGGCTTCGTCGCCTCGACCGACTTCGCTCCGGTCGAGCACCTCGAGCGAATGATGAGCCTCGACAACGCATTCACCGACGCCGAGCTCGACGCGTGGGCGCAACGCGTGGAGCGCGAAGTCGGCACCGGATCGGAATATCTGTGCGAGCTCAAGGTGGACGGACTGGCCGTCGCCCTGGTCTACCGGGACGGCCGGTTGGTGCGCGGCGCCACTCGGGGTGACGGGCGGACCGGGGAGGACGTTACGCCCAACCTCCGCACGATCGAGCAGGTGCCGGACCGGCTGCGCACCGGCCCCGGCATAGCGGTGCCCGAGCTGGTCGAGGTGCGCGGTGAGGTCTACTTTCCGGTGGCCGGGTTCGAGCAGCTCAACGCCGAGCTGGTAGCGGCCGGGAAAGCGCCGTTCGCGAACCCGCGCAACACGGCCGCCGGGTCGTTGCGCCAGAAGGACCCGCGGGTGACCGCGAGTCGTCCGCTCAAGCTCGTCGTGCACGGGATCGGGGCGCGTTCCGGGTTCGACATCGAGCGCCAGTCCCAGTCCTATGAACTGCTGTCCGGCTGGGGGCTGCCGACCGCACCGACCGTACGCGTCCATCCCGATCTGGCCGGGGTCCGCGACTACGTGCGCTACTACGGCGAGAACCGGCACTCGGTCGAGCACGAGATCGACGGCGTTGTGGTCAAGGTCGACCAGGTGGGGCTGCAGCGCCAGCTGGGTTCCACCTCACGCGCACCCCGCTGGGCGATCGCGTTCAAGTATCCGCCCGAGGAGGTCAACACCAAGCTGCTGGACATCCGGGTCAACGTCGGGCGGACCGGCCGGGTGACGCCGTTCGGAGTCATGCAGCCGGTCAAGGTGTCCGGCTCGACGGTGGAGATGGCCACGCTGCACAACGCGAACGAGGTCCGCCGCAAGGGCGTGTTGATCGGGGACACGGTCGTGCTGCGCAAGGCCGGTGATGTGATCCCCGAGATCGTCGGGCCAGTGGTTGACCTGCGTGACGGTTCGGAGCGCGAGTTCCTGATGCCCACGCAGTGTCCGGAGTGCGGCACGCAGTTGCGCCGGGAGAAGGAAAGCGACGTCGACATCCGCTGCCCGAACGCGCGCTCGTGTCCGGCCCAACTGCGGGAGCGGGTCTTCCATCTCGCCGGACGGGGTGCGTTCGATATAGAGGTGCTGGGCTACCAGGCCGCGATCGCGCTGCTGCAGTCCGGGCTGCTCACCGACGAGGGCGATCTGTTCGGGCTTACCGCGGAGCGGCTGGCCACCTCGCCGTTCTTCACCACCCAGGAGGGCGCGCTGTCGGCGAACGCGACGAAGCTGCTGGAGAACCTGGCCCGGGCAAAGGAGCGGCCGCTCTGGCGGGTGCTGGTGGGGCTGTCGATCCGGCATGTCGGTCCGACCGCGGCGCAGGCACTGGCTCGCGAGTTCGGCTCCATGGAACGGATCCGGACGGCTTCCGAGGAGGAGCTGGCGAGCGCCGACGGGGTGGGTCCGACGATCGCCGCGTCGATCAAGGAGTGGTTCGCGGTCGATTGGCATCGCGAGATCGTGGATAAGTGGGCCGCCGCCGGGGTGCGGATGGCCGAGGAGCGCGCTGACACCGGACCGCGGCCGCTGGCGGGCCTCACCCTGGTGGTGACCGGCTCGTTGTCGAAGTTCTCCCGCGACCAGGCCACCGCCGAGATCCAGCAGCGCGGTGGCAAGGTCACCGGATCGGTGTCCAAGAAGACCGATTTCGTGGTGGCAGGGGAGAGCCCGGGGTCGAAGCACGACAAGGCGGTCCAGCTCGGGGTGCCGGTTCTGGACGAGGCCGGGTTCGAGACATTGTTGTCGGATGGACCGGAAGCAGCATTGGCGCTGCGCCAGGAGTAGTCGCACTGCGCTCGCGCGATCAACAGACAGGGCGGGGGAGGGAATCTCGGGCGCGCCCGTCGGCGGCTACGGCCTAGGATGACCGGGTTCCCGACCATCGCACGAAGCAGGTAGCACCATGGCGTCCATCACTCGCGACGAGGTGGCCCATTTGGCCCATCTGGCCCGGC
>DATFRM010000220.1:0-3432 GCA_035263265.1 Actinomycetes bacterium | reverse complement strand
ACGGAGCACACCAGGTCGCCGTCGGTGAACTGGTGGCGAACCCGGAAGCTGCGCACGGCCGCGCCTGCCTGCCGGGCCATCGCGGCGTACCCGGCGGCGCTGTCGAAGCTGGCCACCGGGCCGATGAACGTGAAGTCGTCGGCCAGCGGTACCCCGGTCATATCTCCGGCGTGCTGCTGCCATGCCGTGTAGTAGCGGTTGACGATCTCTCGAGCGGTCACGAATGTCCTCCTGGTTGGGCCGGTTTCGGCCGTTCTCCCTGTCTGATCCGCTTTGGCCCGCGAACTCATCGGGCGGCCCGGCAGCCGGATAGCGTGACCGGATGAGCGTGACGGCGCTGACCGAGGCGGATCAGGCCCGGCTGCTGGGCGCCGCACAGGCCGGTGACCAGCACGCCTTCGAGACGTTGGTGGTAGCGGCCCACCGGCGAGCGCTGCATCTGCACTGCTATCGGATGCTCGGCTCGCTCGACGACGCCGACGAGGCCACCCAGGAGACGCTGCTGCTGGCCTGGCGCGGCTTGGCCGGGTACCAGCAGCGCGCACCGCTTCGGCACTGGCTCTACCGGATCGCGACCACGACCTGCCTGAAGATCCAGGCCAGTCGGCGCCGGCAGCCGGTCAGTGTTGCCGAGCTGACCTACCTGTCGCCGTATC
This sequence comes from Actinomycetes bacterium, assembly GCA_035263265.1. Classification (GTDB taxonomy): domain Bacteria; phylum Actinomycetota; class Actinomycetes; order JAKEEW01; family JAKEEW01; genus DATAFN01. The sequence continues at coordinate 2,776 of DATFRM010000220.1, read as the reverse complement.
CGGACCGGTTGCTCGATGAGCTGCCCGCCACCGACGACGACCCGGCCGCGCACGCCGAACGCCGAGAGAGCGTGCGGCTGGCGTTCATCGTGGCGCTACAGCTACTCCCGGCGACCCAGCGCGCGGTGCTTATCCTGCGTGAGGTGCTCGTGTGGTCCGCGGCCGAGGTGGCCGACCTGCTGGACACCAGCGTCGCCGCGGTCAACAGCCAGCTCCAGCGGGCCCGGGCCACGGTGCGGTCCACCGGGGCCGGGGCTGCCATCGGCGGAGGAACCGGATCCGAGCGGCTGGATCGGCGCGATCGCGAGGTGGTGGAGCGGTTCGTTGCCGCCTGGCAGCGAGTCGACGTCGACGCGCTAGCGGCGCTGCTGGCCGAGGACGCGGTGCTGCGGATGCCGCCGGAACGGGCCGAGTTCGCCGGTCGGGACGCGATCGCGCACTTCTTCGCCACCGTGCCGTCCGGCGGACGACTGGACCAGATCCAGCTCGCCGTCACCCGCGCCAACGGCCAGCCGTGTCTGGCGGCCTACCTGGCGACCGACCTGGCGACCGACCTGGCGACCGACCTGGCCGCCCACGGGATGCCGCAGCCGTACGGGGTAATGGTGCTCACGGTCACCGGCGGCGAGATCGCGGAGATCAACGGTTTCCCGGACCCGGCGCTGTTCCCGCGCTTCGGTCTGAGCCGAAGCAATCCGGGGTAGGGACCGCAGCATGAGAATTTCCAAGATCTCCTTGTTGGTGGTTGTGGTGGCGGTCCTAGCCGGCACTGCCGGGTTCGCCGCGAAGCAGCGCTTACCATCCTGGGAGCGGTTCGACACCGGCACGGACACCCGGTTGCGCGGCCTGTCCGCGGTCAGCGCGGATGTGGCCTGGGCCGGTGGCACCGATGGCACCGTCTGGCGGACGGTCGACGCCGGCGCGAGCTGGCAGCAGGTCGCGCCGGCCGGCTCGGCCGGGCTGCAGTTCCGCGATGTCGAGGCGTTCGACGCCGAGCACGCGGTGGTCATGACCGCGGGCAGCGGCGACGCCTCCCGAATTTTCGTTACTGACGACGGTGGCGCCAGCTGGACCGAAACGTTCCGCAGTGACGAGCCGGCCGCGTTCTACGACTGCATGGCCTTCTTCGACCGCTCGCACGGGCTGGCGCTGTCCGACCCGGTGAACGGCTTCTTCCGGATCATCTCGACCTCGGACGGCGGCCACAGTTGGCAGGTGCTGCCGACTGCCGGTATGCCGGCGGCTCTGGACGGCGAGTTCGCGTTCGCGGCCAGCGGCACCTGCCTGGTCACCGCCGACCGTGGAACGGACGTCGCGTGGTTCGCCACCGGTGGCGGCGCCGAGACGCGGGTGTTCCGAAGCACCGATCGCGGCCTCAACTGGGACGTGGTCAGCACGCCGATGCCGAGCGGACCTGCCGCCGGGATCTTCTCGCTGGCGTTCCGCGACCCGGTGCACGGCATCGCCGTAGGCGGCGACTTCCTCAACCCGCTCAGTGCGCCGGACGGCGCCCTCACCAGTCGCGACAAGGGCGGGTCCTGGCAGCCGGCAGTCGGCCAGCCGGGGGAGTACCGCTCCGGTTCCGCCTGGGTGCCCCGTTCCGGCCGGATCGCGCTCGCGGTCGGCCCGACCGGCAGTGATGTCAGCTACGACCGGGGCCGGACCTGGACCCGTTTCGACACCAGCAGCCTGGACTCGGTCGACTGCGCGCCGGACGGCGCTTGCTGGGGATCGGGCGAGCTCGGCCAGATCGCCAAGCTGCACTGGGGGTAGGGCGCGCTTCTCGCTATGAAACGGGTTGGCCCCGGACCCGCTCCTGCGGATCCGGGGCCGAACCATACCGGGTGAAACCGGGTTCTGCTCAGCTCACGGCGTTGAGGGCATTCACCTCACCCGAGCCGTAGAAGCCGTTGCGCTCGCCACCGGTGCACGTTGCCTGGAACTGCGGCAGTCCAGGCCGCGGGTCATAGACCCCGTCCGGGCACGGATGTGAGACCGAGGTGTTCTGCAACGCGGCTGCCAGAGCACCCGGTGACATGTTGGGGTGCTGCGACAGGATCAGCGCCGCCACGCCGGCTGCGTGCGGGCTGGCCATCGAGGTGCCCTGTAGGTAGCCCCACCCGTTGACGCGGGTGTTGGTGTTGATCGTGGTCGACAGGATCGCGTTGGCGATGGTGGAGACGTTCGGGTTCGGCTGCCTGGTGTCGCCACCCGGCGCGCTGACGTCCACTACCCCGTTCCCGTACGACGAGTAGTAGCTCTTGCGCTGGACGAGACCAAGCGCGGACACGGTCACCACACCTGGGGCCTCGGCTGGCAGGTCGAGGCAAGCGGCGTTGATCTCACGGATCTCGACCGGCCCACTGCCGTCGTCCGGGCTGATGGTGTCGAGGAACTTGTGCTGCAGGTCGACATTGGAGTTACCGGCCGACGCGACATTGAGCACGCCCTTGCTCTGCGAGTACCGCAGCGCACGCTGTACGGCCTGCCAGATCGGACGCTGCCGCACATCGTTGCGGCAGTTGAACTGCCACGGGTCGATGAAGTAGCTGTTGTTGGTGATCTGAATGCCGTGCTCGGCGGCCCAGACGAAGCCGCAGACCGCGGCCTCGGGGTAGATGAAGCCGCCGTCGTTGACGACCTTGACCGAGGCGACCTTCACCCCGGGCGCCACACCGCTCACGCCGACGCCATTGATCGCGGCCGCGATCGTGCCGGCCACGTGGGTGCCGTGGGTGGAATTGGTCGGGTTCCAGGCGGCTTCGCTGGTGTCGAC